>JAAYFL010000048.1 GCA_012728235.1 Synergistaceae bacterium | reverse complement strand
GTGTAGTTCCCTCTGTTGCCTTTTTAACCACCCTAACCATGGTTGGAATAGTGACATTTCCACTTGAAAAAAAGGAATTTGGAACTAAGTTCACAGCAATACGCAATGGATTTAGTTTTATATTTGCAATAATTATTGCATTAATAATGGGGGTCTTTATATGATGATTTTTAAGAGAATAAAAGATAACCTTTTCCTGTTTACAATTATTTTGGCATACGGGCTTATTTCTATCATCAACCCCTCCATGGGATTGGCTTCAGTAAAAAATAGTGGCTACTATATTAAAGAAATGCTTATGATTATGCCAGTGATCTTTGTTCTTACGGCACTTCTAGATCTATGGGTCCCTAAAGAAAAGATTATGCAGTTTTTAGGCAAGGATGCCAAGGTCAAGGGCCTCTTTTTAGCCTTCGTAATAGGTAGTATCTCAGCAGGGCCCATTTACGCAGCTTTTCCAATGTGTACTATGCTTCATAAAAAAGGAGCTTCTATTAGAAACATTGTAGTCATTTTAAGCTCCTGGGCTGTTATAAAAATTCCCATGCTTCTAAATGAGGCAAAATTTCTAGGTTTGAGATTTATGATAATTCGTTGGTTGCTAACAGTTGCCGCCATTATTATATTCTCATGGCTTGCTGACAAACTAATAAAAGACGGGGATTTGCCCCAAAGGGAAGCCCAAAAGCTAGGTGTCTCCATTAATAGAGAAGCTTGCATAGGATGTAGGATATGTGTTGAAAACTATCCTGAACTTTTTGAAATGAAGGCTAAAAAGGCCTTTGTCAAGAATTATGATGATTGGGAAATTGATAGAGAAAGACTCAAAAAAACAATGATGGACTGCCCTGTAAAGGCAATAGAGTATACCGAATAATAAATAAGAAAAAGGCAGAGTATTTCTAAAAAAGGGAAAACTTGAGATTTTGCCCTTGAATTATAACTTATAGCCAATGATTCAGGTTTTAATCGATGGGCCATTCGCATGAATGGTCCATTTTTCTTAGCTTGATTAAATGGAATTAAATCTTAATTTTTTCGTCTATAACCCTGGGAAATACAACCTTAAATACCGTGGCTTCCTCATCACTTTGTACAGAAATATTAGCTCCATGTCTTTTTACAATTTCCGATGCAATAGCCAGTCCTAGACCTGTTCCAATCTTGTTGCTCTTATCGTCATTTTTGTGAAAACGGTCAAAAATAAAGGGGATATCCTTCTCCAAAATTCCCTCACCATGGTCAACTACAGTTAAAATAAAGTCATTTGGACAGTTTAGATCAACACCCACAAGTCCTCCATCCTTTGAAAATTTTATGGCATTATCCAACAAAATAACAAGTAACTGACGAATACGATCATAGTCACCACTTATAATACACTCTGTGCTGGGCATGGCTAAATCAAAAGAGAGGTGTTTCTTTTGAGCAGCAGGCCTCATAGCACGAACCGCATCATTTACCACATCACATAAATTTACCTCTTCCATACGTAGATAGAAACCTATATCCTGCAGACGAGATAACTCTAACAAATCATTGACCAGTCGCTCTAAATGCCTACTTTCTAATAGCATTTGCTGATAATACTCTCCTATTTCTTCAGGATTATTAACTAGACCATCCTGTAAGAGCTCCAAGGAACCTCGTAGTACAGCAACTGGAGTTCGCAGCTCATGAGATACATTGGCAACAAAGCTCTCGCGCATTTTATCCAAGTTTTCTCGCTGACTTTCAACTTCCTGCAGGCGTTGCGACAGTGTATCAAGTACAGAAGCAAGCTGTCCTATCTCCTCTTCTGACACTAGGCCTGTATGCACCGAGTAATCACCGTCTATTAAAGACAAGGCCATGTTTTTCATCTTAAGCAGTGGTTTCGTATATAGATATGATAAAAGTGCCGCAAGGATACCAGATACAAAAAGTGCTGCAAGGCAAGCAAGAATTACTGTACCCAGTCCCTGGGTGACGGCAGATGTGATTCCACTAACCGGCGAGTGGAGCAAAACGGCTCCTACAATATCTTCGTCAAATATGATTGGTGCACCCAGTGTCAAAGCACTTACACCAAGTATGCCAGAGAATTCTTCACTATATGTTATTTCACCAGAAAAAACCTCACGTACCATCTCTTCTGCATTTTCAGGCAAATCTTCATAGCGAATAAAATGATTCCCTTGCCCACGACTGGTAATCATAAGGTTTTCATCTACAATCCATACCTCCGCCATGGCAAGCTCGTCTAAAAACCGCATATCGGCGCCATAGCCGCCCTTGCCACCAGCACCGAAGGAAGATCGACTTTCAGCAATTGAAAGAGCCTTTTGCTCCATGGCTGCTCGGGTAATTTCCACAGTATGGTTATGAAAGAGCACTATAAAAACACTGCCCAAAACAATAGAAAATAAGAGCATAAGGGCAGC
>JAAYFL010000047.1 GCA_012728235.1 Synergistaceae bacterium | reverse complement strand
TTTTGATATAGAGCTTGACCAGACCAGAGAGGTAATAGGGCCTACGCCGGAGCTGAAACTTCCACGCATATTGGGAAGCGGAAAAATTTAAAAGTTAATTTTAATTACGTAAATAAAGACTCTTCATATTAGTTATGAAACAGGGTGTTGTTTTAAAAACAATACCCTGTTTTTTTATTCTAGAAATCAAGAACGTAGTATGTCTTGCGATTTGTAAGATTATACCAACTGTCACCCTAAATTAAAATAATGGTTGACATAAGAGCCTTGCAACGATTTAATAGCATGAAAGGGGTGTATATTTTGTTAAAAAATCGAGTGTTTTATTCCTTGGAACAACAAAAGGGAAATATCGTTACGGGCGGACAGCTCGCAAGTTCGTTAGGTGTCAGCCGCAACGCAATCTGGAAAGCTATTCGCCTGTTGCAGGATGATGGAAATGAGATTGTCTCTATCCGAAATAAGGGATATATACTCATGAACACAAACGATACATTGTTTGAAAAAACTATTCGTGATGATTTAAGGACTACGTTCATAGGACAAAAAATGAAGCTGCTCCCCGTCGTTCATTCTACAAATCAATATCTGAAAGAATTAAATACAGCTGATGCTAAGAACGGTTATGTTGTTGTTGCTAATGAGCAGAACAGCGGACGGGGCAGAAGGGGCAGGACGTTTCTATCTCCAAAAGGAGAGGGGATATATTTAAGTATTCTCCTAAAACTGGACAAAGAAAGACAGGATGTCCGTCTTCTGACAATATGTGCCGCTGTTGCCGTTTCTAGAGCGATAGAGAATAAATGCGGTATATCGGCAGAAATTAAGTGGGTCAATGACATTTTTTGTAAAGGGAAAAAAGTATGTGGGATATTAACGGAAGCTATTCTATCGGCTGAATTGCAGGAGCTAAGCACCGTCATAGTTGGCATCGGTATCAACACAGGCAGTGTGCCGTTAGAGATTAACGATATCGCAACGTCTATTGGAGAGATAACTGGAATACGCGGTATAAGAAATAGCCTGATTGCTGAAGTGCTTAATCAATTTGAAACGGTTTATCTTGACTATATCGGGCGAGGGGAAAAATCCGACATTCTAAAGTACTATGAAAGTAGACTTTTTATTATAGGCACACAGGTTTTGGTAACAAGTTTAGAGGATAGCTATGTGGCAACCGTTCTCGGCATTGATGATATGGGTGCTTTGGTTGTCAAAGACGAAAGAGGGAACATTCAAAACATCTCAACCGGGGAAATAAAATTGAAATGGGGAAATGATAAATGAAAAAAACATTTACTGCTAAGGAAATATCCAGAATTGCAATTTTTACTGCAATAACGGCAGTTTTAGCCCAAATAGTTGTTCCACTTCCATTTACGCCTATGCCTATTTCTTTTGGATTGCTGGCTGTCTATATAACAGGCATATTGTTAAAGCCTAAACACGCAGTTTTTGTTCAGATATGTTATTTGCTGATCGGAGCAGTAGGGGTCCCTGTATTCGGGAACTTTCGTGGCGGAGTTGGCGCGTTGTTCGGCCCAACGGGCGGTTACCTAATGATGTATCCCATTATGGCGTGGATCGTGTCTTTTGTATTAAACAGTCGTCAAAGCCGACAGTTAGAAAGCAAGCAAAATAAAAAATGGCTCTTTGCAAAAGCTGGGATATCAATTTCCATTGCTCATCTTCTTCTGTATTTAGGCGGTACGACATGGCTGTGTATTACAACCGGAAGTTCATTTGCAGCGGCTCTTGCACTTGCGGTATATCCATTCATACCTTTGGATATTTTAAAGATTGTATTTTGTGTTGTTGCGGTCATTCCTCTTCGCTTCCGTATGTTGTCTAACAATATGCTTTTGCTTGATGATATGCCTCGAAAAGTCTCGTAGGATAGAGAAATGGCAAGACAGATTTTAGAGAAGGCTTTGCAAGGAGAGGGCATTACGCCTGACGAAGCCAATATGCTTATAAACCCTGCTCTTGTTAATTTGAGTGAGCTTGTGGATGTAGCGAATACTCTAACAAGACGGCGTTTCGGCAATAAAATAAATATGTGTGCCATTTATGCTGCTAAAGTCGGTCTTTGTTCAGGCGACTGTGCTTTTTGTGCTCAATCTGCCCGTCATAAGAGTAATGTCATGCCTGTAGAAGTCAGTTCATTGGATGAAAATGAAATTATAGAAAATGCAAAGGAATTATGGCGCTCAGGCGTTAGCCGTTTTAGCCTTGTTACGAGCGGTGAATTTTTAACGGATGCAGAGTTTGACCGTATTTTACATATATTTAAAAGACTGCATAAGGAAACGAAAATCGGCCTTTGTGCTTCTCTCGGCAGTTTGACATTGGAAAGAGCAACTAAGTTAAAAGATGCTGGCATTTCTCGCTATCACCACAATATTGAAACAAGCCGCAGCTATTTCTCTCAAATCTGCTCGACTCATAGCTACGACGATAAGATAAATACAATTAATATTGCGCGTGAATTGGGTTTAGAAGTTTGTTGCGGTGGGATTATTTCTATGGGCGAAACACCAGAACAGAGAGTAGAAATGGCCTTTGGCCTTAAAGAGCTTGACGTAGATTGTATTCCGATCAATATACTCAACCCTATAGTTGGCACTAGATTAGAACATCAAAAACCGCTTAGCACGGATGAAATCATGCGTACCATAGCCGTATTTCGATTGATATTGCCCGATAAAACATTGCGTTTTGCGGGCGGTAGAGAAAGGGCGTTGGGAGCGGATGAATATAAGGGATACTCATCCGGAATCAATGCGATGCTAGTCGGGAATTATTTGACAACTCCGGGTAAGACTGTCGAAAGAGAATCTCTCAATTTAAGAATGGTTCAATTGGAATTACAGCCTCAAGAATCATAAAACTTGGTTTCATAAAAAATAGAACCCCATTTCGGGGTTCTATTTTGTTTTCATTTTTATGAAATTATGAAAGTGCTTTTCTCAAAGCCCCCAACATATCAATTGTCGCTTTTACACTTATAGGGGCATTCGGCATGAATGATTCAAATGCATGAATGCAGCCGGGGTAGATGTGAAACTCGGTCGGCACTCCGGCTTGAAGGAGTCTCTGTACGAAAATTATTGTGTCATCAAGGAATATGTCCAACTCTCCTATAAATGAGTATGTCGGAGGCAGAGCGGATAAGTTCTTTTCTCTGGCCGGAGCCATGTATGAATTTCTGTCCTCTTCCTTTACATGTCCTATGTAATGGTTCCAAGCGATTTTGTCTAATTTTTTTGTCCAAAGCCTGTCATCTAAAGTCATGTTGGAGGATTCCGTTATTCCCCTGTCGTCCAACATAGGATATAAGAGCATCTGGAATGCAATTTTTGGACCTTTTTTATCTCTAGTCATGATAGATAGAGAGGCGGCAAGTCCGGCTCCGGCACTGGCACCAACTACTGCGAATTTATCTCTGTTGACTCCCAATGTCGGTGCGTTCTCAAAGAGCCAATTGAGTGCACTGTAACAGTCTTGAATAGCAGCCGGATATGGATGTTCCGGTGCCAAGCGATAGTCAACTGCTATTACCACGGCTGCAAGTTCAAGTGCAAAGCGGAGATATCTCTCTTCGCTTTCTTCGGGAGTTCCCATTATGAAGCCTCCGCCATGTATCCAAAGTATCCCCGGAGCATTTCGAGTTCTCACAATGGGGTCGTATATGCGCAAGCGTAATTTTGTACCGTCGCTATTTTGAATGAATTGGTCGTAGACTTTTACTTTTGAGTCGTGCGGCAAGCCGGTAGTTTTAATAAGTTCATCTATTTCGGTTCGCATCTTCTGTAAGTCGTTGCCATCCAAACTCAAAGAAGGCAGCTTTAGAAACTCTTCCTTTAGATCCGGATGCAATCTTTCATATATTTGTTTAGCAGTAAAGTATGTCATTTAAGTCGACTCCCTTGTTACTATTTACATTGTCTTTTCTTTAAGGTCTTTAAAACGAGGTGTTACTCTTTTTATCTCCATTATAGCAGAGGCAAGTTTGCCTCTGGTCATAGGTTTTTCTCCCACTAAGTTTTCCAAAACGCTCTCATACTTCTTTAAGTCTTCCTTAAATACGGCTCTTAGCCACTCTGCAAATGTATCTACACTCACGTTATATTCAGCATTTGTTTCAGGGAGTTCTGCAATATTCATGGCTTTTTTTATGACATCTTTTATTTCATCCCAAGTTGTTTTTTCGTATGAGCCGAAAATTCGTTCTGATTGTGGCGTCATATATTCGTATAGCACGGCGGCTTCAACTCCGGCCCAGTGCGAAGAGTATGTTGGAACGTCTTTGAAGTTGAAGAGTGAAAGCTGACTTTTTTCTTTTAATAGCTCGTACTGTACGTCAAAAGGTCGCAAGTCGCGGGGCTGTACTCTGTTCTTGATGGCGACGGCAGCGAGAGCTCCTGCAGCTTGTCCTGTTAGCATTGTGACCGGTTGCAATCTGGTTGCTCCGTTCACAACTCGAGACACGGAGATATTTTTCTCTGCAGCCAAGAGTCCATCTATTTTTTCCGGTATGAGCACCGCCATGGGTATTTGAAATAGACCTCCGTCGTTATCTTTCCAATCATTTGGTATTTTGTCCGCGGTCTCTCCCAAATCGCTTTCCAAATAAGAGTTTTTATTTTGACCGTGAATGTCTACTGGATACTCTCCCAATGCAATGCTGTCTGGAATACTTTTTAACGTTCTGCCAAGCTTATTGTCTCTCTTGACATCATAGACAGTCATAGTCTTGACTCCTACGATGCGCCTGCTTTCACGAACATATGGAAAGGGTGGAAAGTGAGAGAGTATCGGAGTGTATTTTTCCGGCATGTCGCTCCACTCTTTCCAGTCATTGCTGAACCACTCTCCATAGCCTTGCTCAGTGTCCACGGACCAGTCCGTCATGCCCAGCTCTGTCTGCATGTAGTATAAGAAGGCCAAGGTCTTTGCCATTGCCTGTCTAGATGACTGCAAGCGGTAGTTTGGGCTTTCAAGAAATTCCACTGACATACCGGGAAGGCCACTGTCATCTCCCGGATAGTCGTTTGCCCAGTTGATTGCGGTTTTGGTTATATTTGACCAAGTTTCCGGAACTCCGCCATCTATATATTTCTTATTTGTAACGTCGGGAATAGCCCTATATGCATTGTGGGTGCTGATATTAAAGGGATATTCACCCGGCCAGCTATCTCCATCTTTTGTTATAACTTTTCTGAAGTGAGGCAGATATTCGTCATATCGTGGCGGTTTGCCTTGCACTATCAGCTCTTTCGGAAGTCCGTCCTTGTAGCGTTTTACAACAGCCGGATAGGTTATATTTTGGATAATATTTGTATTGCTTATCAGAGGTGATATGGAGTTGCCGGAGCGGTAACGAGCTTTGGTTAGGGGGATAAAATCTCCGCACTCAGTGGCATCAATGAATATTTTGGCTTTAAATTTCATCTTTTCACCCTTAACAGAAAAGAGCGCTGAGCTGACTCTGTTTTCCGCCAATTCCGCTGAAACAGCAGTTGTTTCTAAGAAAAGGTCTACTTTTCCCGCTTCTGCAATCATCTTTTTTAGTATCATTTGTCCTACCCAAGGGTCAAAAGAAATGGTATCGCTGCCCCAATAGCAGACATTTATCTTTGTATTTTGAGCATCGTAATACTCTTTGATCTTGGTTATAAATTCCAGATATATTCCGGTGCGAGTTTTCGTTTTGTCGTCCATTGTGCTAACTGCAGCACCTGTCATCTGCCCTCCGACGTAATTTGATTCTTCCATCAGGGCAACTGAGAGTCCCAATCTTGCCGCCTGAATTGCGGCAGAACATCCGCCGGTTCCGGCTCCCACCACAACAACATCGTAATTGCGTGTTTCACTTGTTGCGGATTGAGCCTCTTTGGTAAAAATAAGAAGAAGGGCAATAAAAACTAAAACAGTTGTTTTTCTCAAGAAGACTCCTCCAGTGTTAGAAATTTGAGACATAAATTGTTAGCATTGTATATTATGATGGTTTTTTATATAAGGTCAAATTGCAATTTACAGCTGATTCTACTGAATATTCTATTTAAAATAATTTGCTTGTCATAGAAATGTAAAATTGTTATTTAGCAATTTTTATATTTAGAAAGTTTTTAAAAATATGAGAAAAGGGGATAAATCTTGGTGATAATATTTTTACTTGTGTATAATAGAAGACGCAAGTAGATGAAGGGAGGTCGAAGCATGTTATCCTTCGACAAAGGAACCAAAGTAAAACAGGGTGTTATCAGTATTATTAATCTACACGGCACTTGGAGAGAAATGGGTCGGCAATACGGTTTTCTTATGTCAGAAGAGCTGGCAGACTTATACAATAGAGGCATAATTGGTCATCTTGTAGAAGAGCAAGAAGAGCCAATTGAGAAGCTTATAGATAGATCTGAGAAGTTTTTTGCCAACTTTCCCTTTCGTCTCAAAGAAGTTTTACGTGGTATATCGGAGACTTCCGGGTTGGACATGGAGCAGGTGCTTCTTGTCAACGCCATAGAAATCCTTGCTTCATCAGCTTTGAACAGTCCTTTATGTACAGGTATTGCTGCCTGGGGCGACTATATTTCAGATTCGCTTGTATATGGAAGAAATTATGACTATTTACCTTGGTTTAAGGAGTTTAAGGATAACTTGGTCATTGCTGTTTATCACCCAGCAGACGGTTCTTTGGCTGTTGCCACAATGGGGTATGCCGGTGAAGTTTATCTCGTTAACGGCATGAATGAGAGCGGCATTTTCATGGAACTAAATAATGGAATGCCCTCAGGAGGGGCTCTCTGGTATGACAGCCGAGTTCCTTCCGTGGCAAAACTTTTTGAGTTTATGCTGGACGGCTCTTCGCTGGCTGAAATAGAGAGTTTCTTCCAAACAACAAAGTCCAACTTTGCATATATAGTCGGAGTTGCAGACGAGCAGATAGCCCGCTGCTATGAATGGCCTGTTTTTGAAGTTAAACGTCGTGAGTCTCATTCAAGAGAAGGGCTCACTGTCCTAACAAATCACTTTACAGAGCCTTCATGGGGACTTCCTCGCCCTGATGATAAAACTTATTGGAAGACAAGATCAAGACGTCAAAACCTTCTGTCTTTGGCAAAACATCTCAAGGGCACTTTAAATTCAGACAATATGAGAAAAATTCTTGATACTCGTATAGAGGATTTAGGTGCAACAACAGATATGACGGTCTATCAGATAGTGGCAGTTCCGGAAAAATTTAAAATTTGGTTCAAAATACCGGGCGCTCAAGATTGGACCGAAATTGATATGAGAGCATTGCTAAAACCGAGAGAGATGTAGCACAAACAATAAATCAAAAAAAGCTGCAAAGATGAGGCGTGGGAGTCTATTTATTGATTCTCACGCTCTTCTTATTATGTATGTTGCAGCTGAAAGAGCTGAATTTGGCTCTCAATGGGATATAATTTAAAGGTTAAATTGCTTCTAATCATTGAATATTTATTTAGAAGCTTGATTTTGAAGTATAAAGAAACAGAAAAGTGGGCGAAAAGATGCAAGAGGATAATTATCCGAAAAATTCTGGGAAAAACTTCTTAATGCTCAAGCCGAACTTGGAGAAGTAGATGTTATACAAGTGGCAGAGCGAAGCTATAAAGGCAATTGAGGGGGAAAGTGCTATCCTCTCTGCACCTACAGGGAGTGGCAAGACGTGGGTTGCATATCTTTGGGCGGGATTAATGGATGTAAATACCGAACCGATTATGCCGTCAAGACGCGTTATTTTTACTGCACCGATTAAAGCTCTTTCCAATGAAAGGTATTTAGATCTAAAATCCATGGGTTTTGATGTCGGGATAGAGACCGGCGATTTTAAAAAGAACGCAAATGCCATGGTGTTGTGTTGTACTCAGGAAATATATACTCTAAAATATGCTTCGGTTCCAAATCAAAAAGTAATAATTGATGAATTCCATTTTATTTTCAACGACTCAGAGCGAGCGAGAGCATATATTGACGGCTTACGTTCCACTTCTTTTCATAGCGATGTTTTGGTCATGTCCGCCACTTTCGGCAATCCAGAAGTTGTGAAAAAATATTTGGAAAAAATGGGTATGAGAGAGTTTGTCCTCTACAAGACAGACTCTCGCGCGACTGAACTTGTCTTCAGAAAAAAAGGATTGCGATTCGGTCAGATACATGACGCTCTCGTTTTCGTCTTTTCAAAAAAAGGCGGGGAGTGGATAGCATCTCAGATTGCCGCAACAAGACAAAAGATTAGTAGGGCCAATTTGCTGCGTCTTCGTGAAATAGCCGATATTTTAGAAGTCGCTCGCATCCATGAAACGATGTTGCGAGGAGTCGGACTTTATTTTGGATCCTTGTTGCCAAAAGAAAAGTTGCTCGTCGAAATGGCTTTCCGAGAGAGAATATTGGATGTAGTAGTCGGTTCAGATGCTCTCTCTCTTGGGGTTAACCTGCCGGCAGAAACAGTCGTCTTTGGTCAGATGGCCAAATTTATAGATGGTCCCTTAACAAAAAATGAATTTATGCAGATGGCCGGTCGAGCCGGTAGAAAGGGGTACTTCAACCCGGGATATGTCTCCTTTATCCCTCGCAGCAGAGCAGAGAATTATGACTATGATACTGAGTCTTTATATTTAGAGACGATAGAGAAACCCTGCGAAGAAGCCAAAATAACTTTACTGCCTTCAGTTGGCAGGCTTTTGAAAAAAGAAGTAACAGTAGAAGTTGAAGCGAAGATGATTTCTGAATGTTCAATGCCGTTGCTTCGCTACAAAAGTGCGGTTAAGCAAGTGGAGAAAGTTCTTGAACAGGTAAACGACACTTTAAAACAGATAAGGGATAAGAAACTGCGAAGAAGAGTTCGTCAAATAGCGGCTGATATCTGGAGCGATGAGATGGATGTTGTGCAAAACATTGAGATAGCTCAACTCTTTGCTGATTTTGAAAATCCTCATGCCATGTTGGCGGCAGATTTATTACGTCGAAGCGAACGCAACTATTTACAGGCTCTCTTAAAAGTGAAGCGCTTTGCCAACAGACTGCCAAAAGAATATAGATTTTCGGCCATGGAACAGATTGATATAACGGTAAATAAAATAGATGCATCTGTCTTTGGTTTTGAAGAGAAGATTCAGAAAATAAAAATTACGGAAGATATTTAAGTAAACAGCTACGGAGGGAAAATAATGAAACTATCAGGCTACATCGACTACACAAACTTAAAACCTAATGCCAGTCGTGAAGATATTACAAAGCTTTGCAATGAAGCTATCGAAAATAGTTTTGTCTCAGTGTGTGTGAATCCTGCTTTTGTGTCATTGGCTTCTGATTTGCTAAAAGAGAGCAAAGTGAAAGTTTGCAGCGTCATAGGCTTTCCTCTTGGCTCCAACACGACAGAAACAAAGGTGTATGAAGCTGCAGAGGCCGCCAAAAATGGAGCTTCAGAGGTAGATATGGTGATTAATGTTTCCTGGCTAAAGGATGGTGCCTTTGATAAGGTGAAAGAAGAAATAAAAGCGGTTGTAAACGCAGCTCCAAATTGTTTGGTGAAAGTAATAATAGAAGCTTGCTTATTAAACAATGATGAAAAAATAAAAGCTTGCGAACTGTCGCAACAAGCCGGAGCACACTTTGTAAAGACTTCCACAGGATTTTCTACAGGAGGTGCAACAGTAGAAGACGTCGCGCTTATGAGAGAAGTCGTAGGAAGCTCCATGGGGGTTAAGGCCGCAGGTGGTATCAGGGATTATGACACGGCTCTTAGAATGATTGAGGCTGGTGCAAACAGATTGGGAACTTCTCAGTTAATATTAATGTAAAAACTAAAATAAAGTTTAATTTGCAAAAATAAATAAACATTTTCTTGACAAAATGAAAGAATTGACAGAATATTGTAAAAATCCAAAATTGAGTTCTGTGTTATAAGTTGTTCGCAGGTTTAGAGGAGGAAATGTATTGAGTGAAATAAATACGGACTTAGTGTATGAAGACGCTAAATTAGGCGAGATTGATGTTGAAGAAATCAAAAGGAAGTTTGACGTAGAGTCCAGATTTAGAGTATTGGCAGGTTGGCAGGGCAAACTGGTTGCAATAATTGCATTTGCCATGTCATGCTTTCACTTTTATACTTCCGGCTTTGGTCTTTTGCTGTTGCAGAAACAGGGTGCCATTCATATTGCTTTTACTATGGCCCTCGTTTTTCTACTTTATCCGGTTTCATCAAAAAATAAGATAAAAAATAGTATTCCTTGGTACGATTTTATTTGTGCAATAGTAAGTGTAATGTCTGCTCTATATATAGTAGTTTATTTTAATCAGTTGACTGCAAGATCGGGACTGCCTAATTTTTGGGATCTGCTTTTTGGTTTTCTCTTCATGATTTCGCTTCTGGAATCAACAAGACGTATTTCAAATCCGGTTCTTCCTGCCCTTGCGATAATAGCTATGCTATACTGCTATTTTGGCCGTTATATGCCAAATATGATTGCTCATAGAGGATTTTCTATTGAACGCATAATAAACCACATGTATCTTGGTACAGAAGGTATTTTTGGCACACCACTTCAAGTTTCTTCTACGTTTGTATTTATGTTTATACTTTTTGGTTCTGTTCTTGAGAGAACGGGACTGGGTAAATTTATTATAGATCTTTCACTTGCTCTAGCAGGTTGGTCAACTGGAGGTCCCGCAAAAGTGGCTGTCGTAAGCTCCGGCCTTATGGGTATGGTATCAGGTTCTTCAGTTGCAAACGTCTGTACGACAGGAATGTTTACAATTCCTCTTATGAAAAGCGTTGGTTATAAACCTGAATTTGCCGGTGCCGCAGAAGCTGTTGCTTCTACAGGCGGACAAATTATGCCTCCCGTTATGGGAGCTGCGGCATTTATTATGGCACAGATGTTGGGCGTTCCTTATATGAAAGTTGTCATAGCGGCAATTGTACCGGCAATACTTTACTATTTTGCTGTTATGGTACAAGTACACTTCGAGGCATCACGTCTTGGACTGAAAGGAATTCCTTTTTCCAGATTGCCCTCTCTTTGGGCTCTCATTAGATCAAAAGGATTTTTGCTAATTCCACTCTTTGCAATAATATATTTTCTTCTTGCAGGTTATACACCTTTAAAATCTGCATTTAACGGAATAGTAATAAGCTTTATACTCTCTTGGATTAGCAAGGATACACGCTTGACCCCCGATAGAATCTTTGAAGCTTTCGACAGTGGAGCTCGTGCTGCAATTGGAGTTGCGTGTGCATGTGCCACGGTCGGTATGATTGTTGGAACAGGAACCCTTACAGGGTTGGCTTTGAGAATTGCAAACGCAATCGTGTCGCTTTCAGGCGGACATAAACTATTAACCCTTTTCTACACGATGCTAGCAAGTCTTTTGCTTGGTATGGGATTGCCCACAACGGCTAATTTTATAGTCACGAGCACGATGGCAGCCCCCGCATTACTACTGTTGGGTGTTCCGCCTCTTGCAGCATATATGTTCGTTTTCTACTTCGGTATCGCAGCAGACTTGACACCGCCTGTGGCTTTGGCCGCTTATGCCGGAGCAGGTATAGCGGGATCTGATCCTATGAAAACAGGAGTTACGTCGTTTAAACTGGCTTTAGCCGGGTTCCTAGTGCCTTATGTTTATGTGTACAACCCAATTCTGCTTTTTATAGGAGTGGAGAGCCATTTTCACCTTGTTCAGGCAATAGGAACGGCGTTGTTGGGAGTATTCCTCTTGGCCATGTCAACTATAGGCTTCTTTAAAACCAAGGTTATCTGGCCGCTTCGTTTACTCGCCTTTGGCGGTGCATTGGGGCTCTTGATACCGGGAACAAGATCTGATTTAATGGGTCTGGCTGTACTTGTTTTAATATATATAGTGCAAACTATAAAATATAAGAAACAGAAGAAGGAAATGGCTAAAACAGCGCAAGCCTAGATAAAGAATCTGAGGCTGAGTGATATTTCGGCCTTTTAATATAAAACAGTAATTCTAGTTATAAATAATCAAAAGGGATTTATTACGTTTTATCAGAATAGGGAGGAATTATAATGAAAAGATCTTATTTATTAACAGTACTTTTGGTTGTGTTGGCAGTGATACTTTTTGCTGGATATAAGTTCTTCGGATGCCCTGCATTCCGTAAGGCAGATCTCGGAGCACCAGCTGAAAAAGAAAGCTTCATGTCAATTGCAACAGGCGGAACTTCCGGAACTTACTACGCAGTAGGCGGAGCTTTGGCAGCTGCAGTTAGTAAGGAAGGCAAAGTGAAATGCACAGCAGAAACAGGAAATGCATCAGTTGCAAACGTGAACCTTATCGCAACAAAAGGAATTGAAATCGCATTTGTACAGAACGACGTAACATACTGGGGAGTTAAGGGAGAGCATATGTTCGCAGATAAAGGCGCACTTGATAATATCCGCGCAGTAGCATCTCTCTATCCGGAACACTTGCAGATGGTCATTACAAAAGATTCAGGCATTCAGAAGTTCACAGACCTTAAAGGCAAAAGAGTTGGAGTTGGCGCACCCGGATCAGGAACCGAAGGCGACGTTCAGGCTCTCTTTGACGTAGCAAATCTTGACAAGAGCTACAAAGACCTTAAAAAAGCAGACTTCCTTGATTTCGCAGGAATAGCAGATCGCTTCAAAGACGAACAGATTGACGCAGGATTTGTCGTAGCTGGCTATCCTACAACAGCAATCATGGATCTCACAACAACAAAGAACAACGTTACACTTATGAGCTTCGATGATGAATTCTTAAAAGAGCTCAATGCAAAGTATCCCTTCTTTGTGGCAAGCTCAATTCCGGGCAATACATACACAGGCGTTACAGAAGAAGTCAAAACTCCTGCAGTTATGGCCATTTTGATTACACATGCCGACGTGCCTGAAGAAGATATCTATAACTTCTTGACAGCAATGTACAAGAATATCGACGATATCGGTGCAGCACACGCTAAAGGCAAAGAGATCACTCTTGACAAAGCACTCGACGGGCTCACAGCACCCTTGCATCCCGGCGCAGTCAAGTTCTTCACAGAAAAAGGTTTGATGTAATAAACCTTACTGAAACAAAATAACGAGAATGGCCCCTTATAGGGGCCATTTTTTATTATTTGAATTTTGTAAAACTTCTAAGTGAAACGACACAGACCTTTATGCTATATAATATAGCTGCACCATATCTCAAAATGAGGAGATTGGC
>JAAYFL010000046.1 GCA_012728235.1 Synergistaceae bacterium | reverse complement strand
TGTCGGCATTCTATAAGGGGGAAGCTCCATGATGAAGTATGAGCTCTCACCTTTAAAGAGAGTGTTGTTGAAAACTTTTGCCATAATCAAGCCGACTAATATCCCGAAGCCATAAAGCGAAAAAAGAACTAAAGCACCATGGTTGGGGAAGAATGCTGCAATGAATACTATATAAATAGGAATCTTTGCACCGCAAGACATGAATGGATTTATGAGCATTGAAATCATTCTGTCTTTTTTATTCTCCATCGTTCTTGTCGACATTATGCCGGGAACATTACAGCCAAAACCTATAATCATTGAAATAAAAGCTTTGCCGTGCAGGCCAAATCTTCTCATAAGGTTATCCCAGACATATGCTGCTCTTGCCATATATCCGCTGTCTTCCAAAAAGCCTAATAGCAAATATAGAACAGTAATCAGAGGAACGAACTCAATGACTGCTCCGACACCACCTATTAAGCCATCACCGACGAGAGCCACAAGCCATTCTGGGGAATTTACTGAAACTAAAAAGCTCTCCAGTATTCCTCCGAACCCTTCGACTAAATCGGCAGCTAATCCACCAAAAATCTCTTCTCCAACGATGAAAGTCGTCTGGAAAACAATGAACATGATTGCGGCAAATATTGGAATGCCAAGATATTTATTGATAAGAAACTTATCAAGCATGTCTGTGATTGTTTTGACTTCTTTTTCCGGTCTCATAACAACATCTTTTGCCACACTATTGGCAAAAGAATATCTAGAGTCGACAACCTCTAATTCAAAGCTATCTTTGTTATGGAATTTATGGAAATCTTTTATATGTTTTAGAGTTTCTTCATCTAAAGCACACTCGTCAATCATTTCTAAAACGTGATTGTCTCCCTCGACGATCTTGATTGCAGTCCACCTTGTTGGATAAGGGGTTGCCTTGCCTTCTAAAATTTCCTCTATATGCTCGATGTGATGAAGAACATTTTCGTTATATACGACAGGGTTGTCGTAGGCCTTTTTATCGTCTATTGCCTTAATTACAGCTTCAATAATTTCTTCTTTGCCCACACCCTTGTGTGCGATAGCTGTGACAACAGGAACTCCAAGCTTTGCTGATAGTGCGGCTGTATCAATTTGAATTTCTCTCTTTTGAGCCTCATCGCACATATTAAGAACAAGTACCATGTTTTTGCTCATTTCGAGTAGCTGTGTTGTCAAATATAAATTTCTCTCGATGTTGCAAGAGTCAATTATATTGATAATGACATCGGCATCATCCGACAAAACATAATCCATAGCAACAATTTCATCTTCCGAAAAAGCGCCAAGGCTATATATTCCAGGCAAATCTATGATGTCATATTCTTTGTTTTTGTATTTTAATATTCCTTCTTTTTTTTCTACAGTAACACCAGGCCAGTTCCCTACATGCTGGTTAGATCCGGTTAAAGAGTTAAAAAGAGTTGTTTTGCCGCTGTTTGGATTGCCAACCAGGGCTATTTTATGATTACTCATCTCTATTCCCCTCTTCTTTTTCTGTTTTTTGCACCATTACTTTTTCAGCAAGACCACGACCAATGGCAATTTTATTCCCATTAACGCTTGCCAGAACAGGACCAAAATCATTTTTTAAAACACTTATTCTTGCCTTAGTGTTAAGTCCCATTTCATACAATCTTTTGGTTGCATCTTTGCCGGCAGCGATAGATTCAACTTTAGCTTCATCGCCTTCATGAAGTTTTATCAAAGAAATTGTCATCATTCTCACACCCTATCAATTTTCTTGTTTCGTTTTCTTCATCATGTGATATAGTATTTATATTAACCTGAGTTAGTTTAGACTAACTTACTCAGCTTGTCAACAAAATATAATACAAATTTATAACTATTTTTACTGAAACTTTTTAAAGAGACAAGATACTTGCATATGAGATTTCTTAGATTAAATCTCACTTTAAAATATAAATAATATATGGGAATAAAAGGAGAGTTAACATGAACGTCGGCGAAACTATTGAAAATTATTTAGAAAATATATACATATTATTGAAGAAAAATGACGAGATCAGATCCATAGATATTGTAAATGCGATGGGTTATTCAAAACCTACTATTAGCATAATGATGAAGCAGCTAAGAGAAAAAGATTTCGTTGATTTTGATGAAGCCGGATTTATCACTTTGACAGACAAAGGCCTTGCCGTTGCCGAGAAAGTCTATGAAAGACATGTAGTGCTCACTGAAGTATTAATGAAGCTAGGTGTTGAAGAAAAAACAGCCAAAGAAGACGCCTGTAAAATAGAGCATGTTATAAGCCAAGAAAGTTTTGCGAAGATTAGGGATTTTGTAAAAGGGCTTTAGCCCTTTGGAGAAGTGCTCCTGTTAGTCGCGAGAAGAGACGTTTTTCAAACGTCGACAAGAGTGGCTTCACCACGAGAAGTGCGGCTTTCAGCCGCGTTTCTTTTTTAGAATCTTTAAAGACTTTTACCTTGAACTAGACGGCGAGAAGGAGCCACTTGTCACGACCGAAGGTCGTACTTGCCAGTGGCCGAAGGTCACTACTTGCCGCGGTCGTAGACCGCACTTGCCGGCGAGTTTTTTGGTGTCCGAAGGACAACAAAAAAGGAGCCTCTTCCGAGACTCCTTTTTTTAAATTAATTCTAGCAACGTCCTACTCTCCCACGAATACCCTCCGTAGTACCATCGGCGAAGGAGGGCTTAACTGCCGGGTTCGGCATGGGACCGGGTGTGTCCCCTCCTCTATGGTCACTAGAAATCTGTAATTAACCC
>JAAYFL010000045.1 GCA_012728235.1 Synergistaceae bacterium | reverse complement strand
TGATCAAAAGCTAGGATTTTTTCGTTGTTTGTTTTGACTATGACATCAGATATAAGAGCAAAGTGCCCCTCCGTCTTCGGCGATTTATTTGTTTCTTCAACAACATAATTCTCATACTCCGAAATGGCGGCCTTTGCCTTAACTCTAAAGTTGCTATTTATTTCATTTTCGATTTTTTTGTCAGCCAGACCTCTAATCATAGGGGTCACTATCTTTGCTTCAAATCCATCGATTTTGGAGTTGTATGTTGAAAACTCAGAGAGCGTTATTTCGCAAAAAGCAGGTGTTGCAGCTGTAATCAGAAGGATGGTTAATATGCTTAATATGTTTTTTTTCACAGTTATCTCTCCTTTATCCATTATAAAAATCGTTTAAAAATAGTTTCCTGTTCTCTTGTTGCTGCATTGCTTAATCAAAATTCATTTTATCCTTTCGCTGGCAATATTTAAACGTTCTATTTACTGTTTTATCTTAAACGATTGTTTAAATATCAAATAAAAAAATAGTAAAAAAATATTTTATATTGAACAAATAATCGAAAGTATTGTATAATGTAAACCTTTAACAGCATTAATAAATATCATCAAAAACTACAGTTTGTCATTGCTAAGACCTGCTTTTCCATAATATAAACAGAAAATATTTCAGGTAAAGAGGAATGAGTTGTCCGACTTTATTGTTAAAATAAAATAAATTATGAAATGCACGTTTTTTCGCTAGAACACTTGAAAATAATGAGAAATAGTGTTAATCTCTAGTCTAAATTTTTTTTAGGTTTTTAATGAGAAGTTATTCGATCTTTGAGGGGGAATAAACAGTGTTCGATAAAGAAGAGCTTAAACGAATTAAAAATGAACAGGATGTTTATGAATCCTCGGTCGAAAAAGTTTTAGCAAAAAGGCCAGAGACGAAAGAAGACTTTCTTACATCGGGCGGAATTTCGCTAAAAAGAACCTATTCTCCGATAGATTTAGAGCCCATTGATTACTGTGATGAGATTGGATTCCCCGGCCAGTACCCATTTACCAGAGGAGTGCGGCCGACGATGTACAGAGGGCGTTTCTGGACAATGCGTCAGTATGCGGGATTTGCTACTGCTGAAGAATCAAATCGTCGCTACCGCTATTTGTTGAGTCAGGGGACAACGGGTTTATCCGTGGCATTTGATCTTCCAACACAGATAGGATACGACTCAGATGATCCGATGGCATTGGGAGAGTGCGGTAAGGTGGGAGTAGCGATTGATACTCTCTCCGATTTCGAAACTCTTTTTGACAAGATTCCTTTAGATAAAGTGTCTACGTCAATGACAATAAATTCTCCGGCAGCAATACTCCTATCAATGTATATAGCAGTCGCTGAAAAGCAGGGAGTCTCTGCTGATTCTCTTTCGGGAACGATACAAAACGACATATTAAAAGAATTTATTGCAAGAGGTACATATATATTTCCTCCGAGGCCGTCGATGCGTCTAGTGACAGATATATTTAAGTTTTGTAGCGACAATATCCCTAAATGGAATACGATTTCTATTTCTGGATATCACATTCGTGAGGCTGGTTCCACAGCGGTTCAAGAGGTGGCTTTTACACTGGCAGACGGGATAGCCTATATTGAAGCGGCAATAAAATCTGGACAGGACCCCAATGTTTTTGGAAAACGTCTCTCTTTCTTTTTTAACGCACACAACGACTTCTTGGAAGAAATAGCAAAATACAGAGCTGCCAGAAAAGTTTGGAGCTCAATAATGAAAGATCGTTTCGGCGTAACAGACAAAGGGGCTCAAACATTACGTTTTCATACTCAAACTGCAGGCTGTACCCTAACCGCACTGCAAGCAGAGAATAATATAGTTAGAACAACAATTCAGTGCATGGCAGCCGTTTTAGGCGGCACCCAATCTTTACATACCAACAGTTTGGACGAAGCTTTGGCACTTCCGTCAGATAAGGCGGCACAGATAGCATTAAGAACTCAACAGATTGTTGCGCATGAATCAGGAATTACAAATGTCGTTGATCCTCTTGCCGGAAGCTACGCTCTTGAATCATTGACCAAACAAATTGAAGAGGAAGTATGGAAGTACATAAAAAAGATAGATGATCTGGGTGGCATGATAGAAGCCATAGAGTTGGGGTTCCCACAAAGAGAGATACAGGAAGCGGCCTACTCATATCAAAAGTCGATTGAAAATGAAGAGACTATTATTGTCGGAGTCAATAAATATTATTCGGAAGACGATGTATATGACGGACAGCTGCTCAAAGTGGATGAAGAAGTGGGGAAAAAACAGATAAAGAAGTTGCAGCAGATAAAAAGCAGCCGCGATAATTTGAGAGTACGGGACACTCTATCGGATATTAGGAAAGCTGCTGAAGGCGACGAGAATTTATTGCCTCTGATGCTAAATTCAGTTCGCAGCTATGCAACAGTAGGTGAAATATGTTCCGTACTAAGAGAAGTATTCGGTGAACATAAGGAAAATGTAATCCTCTAAGTTTTTATGTCATAAAAGTTAAGAGGTTGATAAAAATGGAGCAAAAAATACGTGTGGTAATAGCTAAACCGGGACTTGACGGACACGACCGTGGCGCAAAAATTATTGCCAGGGCATTGAGAGATGCCGGAATGGAAGTAATCTACACAGGTCTTCGTCAAACACCGGAAAAAATAGTGGCGGCTGCAATCCAAGAAGATGCAGATGCAATTGGGGTCAGTATCCTATCAGGAGCACACGACCACTGTTTTAAAACAATCATAGAGCTTCTCAAAAAACAAAATGCAGAGGATATCATTGTTTTCGGTGGCGGAGTAATACCCGAAACAGACTGTCGGGAGCTCGAAGAATACGGAGTTAAATCTATTTTCGGGCCGGGAGTTCCGACTACAAAGATAATAGAATGGCTAAAAGAAGCAGTTGCAGAGAAAAGAGCAAAGGAGATTTAAAAAATGAAAACATTAAGAATCGATCATATAGGGATGGCGGTTAAGAGCATTAAAAAATCTTTAAATTTTTGGGAGAATACCCTAAATATCCAATGTCAGGGAATTGAAGAAGTAGTCGATCAGAAAGTAAAAACGGCATTTCTTCCTCTTGATAACTGCGAAGTAGAGCTTTTGGAGGGGACCTCTTCAGAAAGCCCCGTATCTAAATTTATAGAGAGAAGGGGCGAAGGTATACACCATATATCGCTGGAAGTTGAAGATTTAGAAAGTGCACTGGCCGAATTGAAAGGCAGGGAAGTTAAATTAATTGACGAAAGTCCACGGTATGGTGCGGGTGGTACAAAAATAGCTTTTATACATCCAAGTGCTACAGGCGGAGTCTTGCTGGAGCTAATGGAAAGAGAATAATCTTATAAAATTTTTTAAAAAGACTTCGAAATATTATTTAATTTTAATATAAAGAGCATGTAAAGAAGCTATTAAGGAGGCAGAAAAGTGACGGATAAAACGATAAATGAATTGTGTGAAATTCTAATCGAAAAACGAGAGAAAAGTGCGCTAGGCGGTGGAGAAGATTCCATCAAAACACAACGCAAAAAAGGCAAGATGACGGCACGTGAACGTGTAAACGCACTGCTTGATCCGAATAGTTTCATGGAGATAGACGAATTTGTAGAACATCACTGCACAAATTTCGGTTTGGATAAAACACATTTCTTGGGAGACGGTGTTGTTACCGGAAGTGGAACTATAGATGGTCGCCTTGTATACGTTTTCAGTGAAGACTTTACTGTTATGGGCGGATCTCTTGGAGAAATGCACGCAAAAAAGATTTGTAAAGTACAAGATCTGGCACTTATGAATGGTTGCCCCTGTATCGGTATAAAAGATTCCGGAGGTGCTCGTATTCAAGAAGCAGTCAACGCTCTCTCCGGCTATGGAAATATCTTCTTTAGAAATGTCAAGGCAAGTGGAGTAATTCCTCAGCTGTCGATTATAGCAGGTCCCTGTGCTGGAGGAGCTGTTTATAGCCCTGCTCTCACAGACTTCGTTTTTATGGTAGATAAAATTGGAATTATGCATATCACAGGCCCGTCAGTCATCAAGGCAGTTACGGGAGAAGAGGTTACATCTGAAGAGATTGGCGGAGCAATGGCTCATAACTCAGTTTCCGGCTGTGCACACTTTTTTGCCAAAGATGAGGCAGACTGTTTTGCCCAAGTCCGCAAGTTATTGAGCTATCTGCCGAGCAACAATATGGAAGACGCACCCTTTGTTGACACACAAGACGACCCTTCAACCATGGATCTCTCTCTCAGAGATGTAGTTCCTACAGATGTAAATAAATCTTACGACGTACGAGATGTCATCTCAAAAGTTGTGGATAACGGTGAATTTTGTGAAGTTCAAGAGTTTTGGGCAACGAACATTGTCACAGGATTTGCAAGAATTGGCGGTCGTGCCATAGGTATTATAGCCAACCAGTCAAAAGTTATGGCCGGCTGTTTGGATATAAACGCATCTGACAAAGCAAGCCGTCATATTCGCCTCTGCGACGTCTTTAATATCCCCATAGTGACATTTGAAGATGTCCCCGGATATTTACCTGGAAAAAACCAGGAAATGGGCGGAATCATAAGACATGGAGCCAAACTTTTATATGCTTATAGTGAAGCAACTGTGCCAAAAATTACCGTAGTTCTGCGCAAGGCTTACGGAGGATCATATATAGGAATGTGCAACAAAGAGCTTGGAGCCGATATGCTTTTTGCATGGCCTCAAGCGCAAATAGCAGTGATGGGTGCAGAAGGTGCAGCAAACGTAATCTTCAGAAAAGAGATAGAGGCTTCTAAAGACCCTGCAGAGACTCGCATTGAAAAGATAGAAGAGTATAGAGAGGCTTTCGCAAACCCCTATAAAGCCGCATCAAACGGATATGTTGACAAGGTAATTCTTCCTGAAGAGACTCGCCCTGTTATCTACCAAGCTCTTATAATGACAGAGTCAAAAAGTGAAATAAGACCAAAACGCAAACATGGAGTAATGCCTAATTAAAGGAGGGGTGACAATGGTGAATAGCACAGCATCTTATTTTGTAGGAGTTAAAGGTGGACTTGTAATGTCCGTTATATCCTTTAGTATCGTTTTTATCGTCATTACCGGGCTCGTTCTTTTGCTGATGGCTATGCAACATATCAGCAACGGGATAGACAAAATGAGTGGCAATGGAGTCACAGACCCTTCTGAGTCAGAAAAAAAAAATAGTTCTATAGCGTTGGCAGTTAGAACAGAGGCTGACGATAAAGAACTCATCGCTGTTATAACAGCAGCCATTACGGCAATGTGTGGCAAAACGGTTAAAATACTTAGCTTTGCACCAATATCAGCTCCAAAAGCCTCTGGTTGGAGAATGATGCACAAAGCAAATAATATCGAAGATTTTTTAAATTAATATTGAACATTTCAAATTACTAGAATAGAAATAGGAGGTTTTCTCATATGGCTCGTAATTTTAAAGTAACGGTTAACGGAACAGAATATAGTGTAAATGTAGAAGAAGTTGGAGTTTCCACGCCCTTGGCAACAAATATTGTAAAACCAGCCGAAGAAGTGGTACAGGCAACCGCACCTCAAGTAGAGGCCGCACCTGCTCCTATTCCGACAGCAGCACCAGAAGCTGCTATAGAAACTCCTGCAAATGATGACGAGTCAACTGCGATTACAGCTCCTATGCCGGGTAAGGTTTTAAAGATTTTGGTTGATCAGGGAGAAATAGTGGAAAAGGGACAAGTTCTGCTTCTATTGGAAGCAATGAAGATGGAAAATGAAATATTTGCTTCCTCAACAGGCGTAGTAAAACGTATTAACTGCAAAGAGGGCGAGACTGTAAACACAGGAGATACTCTCCTGGTTTTAGTTTAATTCGCATATAGGTGAAATAAATGGACTTTTATTTATTGGCTCTAAAAGGAGTTATAGAACAATCGGGATTTTTGGCTCTAAACTGGCCGATGATGACCATGTTGTTGGTCTCTTTTATCCTGCTTTATTTGGCAATAGTGAAGGAATTTGAGCCCCTTCTGCTTGTCCCCATTGCTTTTGGATGTCTGTTGGTCAACCTTCCCCTATCTGGAATAATCGACGAAGGCGGATTTCTATATTTTGTAAAGATAGGAATAGATCACGAGCTTTATCCCATTATTATTTTTATGGGAATAGGAGCTCTAACAGACTTTGGGCCTTTGATTGCCAACCCCATAACGTTTTTGCTTGGTGCTGCAGCACAGCTTGGAGTTTTCTTTGCCGTTATCGGTGCAATGTTCATGGGCTTTACAATAAAGCAAGCTGCAGGCATCGGGATAATCGGAGGTGCCGACGGTCCTACTGCTATTTATCTCTGCTCTAAAGTGGCCAAAGAGATATTGCCAGCCGTTGCAGTTGCAGCATACAGCTATATGTCTCTCGTTCCCCTTATTCAGCCCCCAATCATTAAAATGTTAACTACGAAAAAAGATCGTGGGATAAAAATGGAGCAATTGCGCCCAGTTTCAAAAACAGAGCGAGTTCTTTTCCCTATCATTTCTACAATTGCTTGCGGACTCGTACTGCCCGCTTCTGTTCCTCTTATAGGCATGCTGATGTTTGGAAATCTCCTTCGTGAGTGCGGACAGACTGAACGCCTTTCACAGGCAGCACAAAATGAAGTCCTAAATGCCACAACGATATTTTTGGGAATAGCTGTGGGTGCCACGATGAACGCTGATTCATTCTTAACTGTTGCTACGTTAAAGATAATTTTATTGGGATTGATAACATTTATATTCAGTACGGCTGGAGGAGTAATTTTCGGTCAGTTTATGAAAGTTGTTACCAAAGGCAAGATAAATCCGGTCATTGGGGCTGCTGGAGTATCTGCTGTGCCTATGTCGGCCAGAGTATGTCAGAAAGTCGTATCAAAAGAATTTCCCGGGACATATATTTTGATGCACGCCATGGGGCCCAACGTTGCAGGAGTCATTGGAACCGCGGTTGCCGCAGGTGCCATGTTGACTCTGCTTACAAACTAGCGTCACATTTCCATTCTAAGAATAAAAAACTCGCGACGTATATGTTACGTCGCGAGTTTTTTATTCTTGTATGTCTTTAGTTAATTTTGCAAATAAAAGATCCATGCCGTGAGTTTTCGTAATAAGTTTAAAGCCGATGTATCCCTCTTTTAAAGCTCGCTCTTGGCTATCTAAGTGCTTTATAGAAATTTGTTTTTTACCCGGAATCGATATCATCCCGTTTTCGATTAGGCTTTTTTTCAAAATATAGCGTCTATTATTGTCTCGATTGACCCTCATATCAATGATATTAAAACCGCACTTAAGCAGATTTTGAAGGCTGTGAACGTTGTTTGGAGAAGCTGTTGTTAAAATGCAGTCAAAATCTTCTATCAAAAAACTTTCTGCATAGTACTGAGTAAGAAACTGAATGTCATTGCCTCTAAATTCCTTGTCAACTACACAGAATCCTGTGATTGCAGGGTTCCCGTAGCATTCAGGCGTTCTATTGGTTTCTGCGAGATACTCCCTTATCCATTTTTCGCTTGTTCTGATTGTTCTTGCACAGATTAGTCTGTCTTTATAAGTTACTCCGACCGTAAAACCTTCATCACTTAGAAATCTTCGTAATTCATCTTCTGCGGCCCAAGAGAAGAGATCTCTACTTACTCCTTCGGCCACGTCGTTATGAAGGCGAAACAAATCTTCAGCTCTATCCATTCCTAAGATGGATATTTTACAGGGAACTGAGCGGACACAGCCATTTGGAATATTGTGTTTTATGAAAATATTCATATCTGTTCTTCTGTTTTCCATATATGCTCCTCTCTAGGTGAGTATTATCAAAAATAACTAGGTAATTATACAAAAAAAAAATAAAAAAGCATATAGAATATTACATATTCATAAACGTTTATCTGTTTTTAATATATAATTTCATTGTGCGTAAGAGATTTTGGAGGAGAAATCATGCCCGAATATTTAGTAAAAACAGCAGATATAACAGAATTAGTTCGTTCTTTATCGCTTGAAGCAAATCTTCAATTGCCTAAAGACGTCAGAAAAATAATCGAAACCGCTGAAAAAAATGAGACTGACCCACTGGGAAGACAAGCTTTACAGGACATATTGAAGAATGCAGAGCTCGCAGCGGAAAAAAGAATGCCAATATGTCAAGACTGCGGACTTGCCGTCGTATTTGTAGAGTTGGGACAGGATGTTCATGTTGTGGGCGGAGATTTCGAAGGCGCTATAAACGAAGGGATACGTTTGGCCTATACAGAGGGGTATTTACGCAAATCCGCAGTGAAAGATCCTCTCTTTGAAAGAAAAAATAGCGGAGACAACACACCCGCAATAATTCATTTTAAAATTGTTCCAGGTAATAAAATAAAGATAACTGTAAGCCCGAAAGGAATGGGCAGTGAAAACATGAGCCGTATTTTTATGCTAAAGCCTGCCGACGGTGCAGATGGCGTAATAGAATCGGTACTGCAAACAGTCAAAAATGCGGGAGCGAATCCCTGTCCTCCTATCATTGTCGGGATAGGTATCGGAGGAAACTTTGAAAGTGTTGCACTCGCTGCAAAGGAAGCACTTCTGATTCCTTCTGGAGTACGTAATCCCATAAGAGAATATGCTAATATGGAATTGGATATACTTAAAAGAGTGAATGCTTTGCAAATAGGGCCGGGAGGATATGGCGGGGAGACAACTGCTCTTGATGTGCATATAAAAACTCTCCCTACACATATTGCCGGTATGCCATTAGCAGTGAATATTTGCTGTCACGCTCTGCGTCATGCGGAAGGGGTAATAGAGGGGAAAGAGAAAAATGGCTAAGAAAATTTTTACTCCCTTAACTACTGACACGATAGCGGACTTGAAAGTTGGCGATATCGTTGCACTTTCCGGCAAAATTTTAGTGGCACGAGACGCAGCACATGAGAAAATGGTAACCTCTCTAAAAAGAAATGAGGAACTCTCATTTTCTATCAAGGATGAAACGATTTTCTATGCTGGTCCTGCACCTACACCACCCGGTGCTGTCATAGGCTCAATAGGTCCGACTTCCAGTTATCGTATGGATCCCTACACCCCCTTTCTGCTAAGTCGTGGGGTTCACGGAATGATAGGGAAAGGCATACGTTCAAAAGAAGTAGTAGAAGCGATAAAAGAACATAAAGCCGTCTATTTTGGTGCTACAGGAGGAGCCTCAGTCTTACTTTCAAGTTTTGTCATTTCGGCTGAGACAGTGGCATATGAAGAGTTAGGCCCCGAAGCAGTGCTACGTTTGGAAGTGAAGGATATGCCTCTCGTAGTACTCATAGACAGTTGCGGCAGAAATCTGTATGATAAGCAAAATTCTTAAAATAGAGTATTGAAGTACACATTATGAAATTGGAATGGTGGGGAATTGATGGCTAGGAAACAACCGGCGATATGGTTCATGGTCCTGATATTTAAGCGTATAACGAGCCTACTTTCTCATAAAACGGCAATTCGCTTAGGAGGATTTTTGGGAGGACTTGTGCCCCTTTTTACGAAACGCAAAGTTAAAGAGGCTTCTGCTCGCTGTTCCGCAAGACTCAATATCTCACAAAAAGATGCCAATGTAATTGTCCACTCTGTATACAAACATTTTGGAAGAGCCATTGCAGAATTTGCACGAATTCCGATAGATGCGAAAAATATAAATAAATATGTTAGGGTTCATGGTGAAGAATACTTAAGAGAAGCTGTGGAAGATGGACGAGGAGTAGTATTGGCCACAGCACATATAGGGAATTGGGAGTATGGCGCTGTCTGGTGCGCTCAGAACGGATACAAGGTTAATGCCCTCGGTACTGATCAGCGCGATGACAGAATTACAAAGCTGATTATGGATCTGCGAGTGGCTGGAGGTTCAATTGCACTAGGTAAAGCGAACGACCTTAGGGCAATGATAAAAGCCCTAAAATCAGGGGAGATAATCGCTGTGCCTGTGGATCAGGATGCGAGACTTAATGGCGTTCTTTCAATGTTTTTGGGACACCCTGCAAGCACTCCTGTGGGTATAGCCAAACTGGCACAAAAATTAAGCTGTGCAATTTTACCCTGTTACTGTGTAAGAAGAGAAGATGGTTTTACATTTGATTTACATCTATATCCCAGGCTGAAAGGTCGAAACGGGAAACCATATGGAGAAGATATCCAAAGCAGCATTGATGATTGCAACGATATCATTTCCTCTTGGATAAGAGCTCATCCGCACCAGTGGATGTGGATGTATCCAAGGTGGGAATCCTATGAAGAGGGACTTTTTGATGAAGTGCGGAATTGACCCCGGCAGATATAAAATAGGTTTCGCACTTATTGATGAAGAAAACTTGTTATTTTCGGCGATAGTGCCGAAGTCCGAAGAAGTAAAACTTGCTGAAGCTATTGAGAATAATGACTGGATTTTATTGTCAGAGTGGAGCAAAGAGGGCAGCGTAGATTCAGTTTTGGGAAAAGTTGCAGGTAAGATTCTACTAGGAGACGGTACTTCTCACGACGAAACAAAAAAACTGCTAAAAGATTCAATAAAAGTTGAAATAGTAAGTGAATATGGAACCACTTTAAAGGCTAGAGAGTTGTACTGGCAACTTCATCCGCCGAAGTGGCTTTGGAAAATTGTTCCAACATCTCTTAGGGTACCCCCCAGAGATATAGATGATTTGGCGGCATGGGCGATAGTGATTCTAAATACAAATAAATAAAAAACACGCTTTTTAAGCAAGCTCTTTTTGAAATTCATCTGCTGTTTCAAATGCGCCTGTATAAAACTGATAATATCTACCTTTCTGTTCGATTAAATTATCGTGGCTCCCGCGCTCTATAATTCGGCCGTTATCTAATACCAAGATTGCCTTTGAGTTTTGTACAGTAGAGAGGCGGTGGGCGATAACAAGCACCGTACGTCCTTCCATAAGAGCATCCATGCCATTTTGGACTATCTTTAAATTTTTCGGTCTCAAAATCTTCGCGCACATGGCTTTTGACCACACGAATACCACGTATATTTTCTTGTACCAAGTTATTTAGTTTGTCATACAGCTTAAAAACCTGCGCAAGTTTGGGGTGTGCCTTTGCCATTATGATAATTAGCCCAATAGCAAGTACGGGAAAGATGACTGCGAACACCCATGCAAGTTTTCTGTTAATTGAGAAAACCATGAATACCGCAAAAATAATCATTAATGGAGCGCGGACGAATATACGAATAATTATTTGAAATGTATATTGCACGTTGGTAACATCTGTAGTCAAGCGCGTAACAAGTCCGCTAGACGAGAATTTATCAATATTGCCAAAAGTGAATTCCTGAATTTTGTAGTACATTGTTTTTCGTAGATTCTTTGCAAATCCGGCAGATGCACGGGCTGCAAAATGTCCGGACAAAAATCCACTTGCAAGAGAAAAGGTACATATAAATATCAAGATAAGTCCGATTTTCAAAATCACATTCATGTTGCCGTTCGTGATACCATCATCAATCATCCTTGCCATGAGCAAAGGTATGATGACATCCATCGCAATTTCCAGCGCAACAAATACTGGAGTAAGGATTGCATCCTGTTTATATTGCCCGATACATCCGGCAAGTTTTTTTATCATATTGAAATCTCCACCCTGTTTTACGTTCGCGGTCTTGTTGCAAGCATTCTTACAATGCGATTTTAGGTTAGACCACCTCATTATCGGGCGGGATTAATTGTGATTGTGTGCGTTGTTTGCTATTTTCAAGTGTTCGAAAAACGGTTCTATTAAGATAAGAAGTGTTTTTAATGTTTTTGTAAGCCAGGTTTGTCTTGCGACTTATTTATTTTTTCGAGAACGTCTTTATATCCGTCAGACCCGTAGTCGACGAATTTTTTGACACGGCTGATAGTGGCGGTGCTTGCCCCTGTCGCTTGAGCTATCTGAGGGTACGACATTTTTTTCAGTAGAAGATTTGCGACTTGCAACCTTTGTGCCAGAGCTTTAATTTCGGCTATAGTTGCAACATCCTCCAAAAAACGATAGGCTTCTTCTCTGCTGTTTATTGCGACTATTGCATCGCATAGCTGGTTCGTAAGTTCATCTTGCCATTTAGGTGCCATATTTTTAACCCCTCATATTTCATTTTTCTGTTATTATAAACTGCAGTATTCAGTCTAATACATTAACAATCAATGTCAAGAGCATGCTAACTAGTTAAAGTGCAACCACAAAAAATATAAAAAAATGGTAAAATGGACGTTGTTTTAATAATATTCATGTAAGGATTAAACAAGTGGAGGCAAAATAAATGGCAAAGAATATTACACCAAAAGAGCAAGATTACTCCCAGTGGTATCTTGACGTCATAAAGGTAGGAGAGCTTGCGGATTATGCTCCCGTACGCGGTTGCATGGTCGTAAGGCCGACCGGATATGCAATCTGGGAGATGATTCAGAAATATTTTGATGATGCATTTAAGGAAACGGGACATGTTAATGCCTCTTTCCCGCTTCTGATTCCTGAGTCTTTCTTGGCAAAAGAAGCAGAGCATGTAGAGGGATTCGCTCCTGAATGTGCTGTCGTCACTCACGCAGGTGGAGAAAAGCTTGAAGAAGCTCTCGTAATACGCCCCACTTCAGAGACAATCATCGGACATATGTACAGTAAATGGGTGCAGTCCTGGAGAGATCTTCCAATTCTTATAAATCAGTGGTGTTCAGTTGTTCGCTGGGAAATGCGTCCCCGGCTTTTTTTACGCACTTCTGAATTTCTTTGGCAGGAGGGACATACCGCTCACGCCACAAAAGAGGAAGCAGTAAAAGTAGCGGAAACAATGCTGGAAGTCTACCGTCGAATTATGGTGGATTATCTCGCTCTTCCCGTAGTAACGGGAGAGAAAACTGAAGGCGAACGCTTCCCCGGTGCAGATGTCACCTATACTTGCGAAACGATGATGAGCGACAAAAAAGCTTTGCAAGCAGGCACAAGCCACTATCTTGGACAAAACTTTGCAAAAGCTTTTGATATTCAGTTCCAGAATAAAGAGGGAGAGCTGGAATATGCATATACGACCAGCTGGGGTGTTTCTGCAAGGCTAATCGGCGCACTGATAATGACTCACTCCGACAATGATGGATTGGTTATACCTCCCCGCATTGCTCCGACAAAAGCAGTAATTATTCCTATATCCTCTGACGAAGATAAATTAAATAAAGAACTTCTTCCCAAGGCTCAGGAACTGAAAGCTACATTAAATAAAGTATTACACGGACGATATATAGAAGTCGATACTCAATTCCATCTGCGCCCCGGAGACAGATTCTTTTACCATTTGCAAAAAGGAGTTCCCGTTAGACTGGAGCTCGGTGAAAAAGAGCTTGAAGGAGAAAAATTGCGCGTAGTCCGCAGAGATACAGGAGAAAAAACAGATATTCTCTGGAAAAACATAGAAACCGCACTTCCAGAACTTCTTGAAGATATTCAAAACTCTCTGTTTGAACGTGCTCTAAATTTAAGAAAAGAAAATACAACAGAAGTCTCCACTTTGGACGAATTTAAAAAAGTAATAGATTCCGACGGAGGATTCGTTGAAGTCTACTTTGCCGGAACGAGAGAAGATGAAAAAGAAATTAAAGCTTTGACCGGTGCCACTCCAAGATGTTTCCCCAACGAATATAAAGGTGAAACGGGGAAATGTTTCTATACAGGTAAAGAGGGTGCCCGCAAGGCTATCTTTGCTAAAGCATATTAAAAAATACAAAAACTGATTAGAAACTAATTAGGAGGAAGAGTGTTGAGTACAAATAATCAACGAGAAACACTTGCTAGTCGTTTAGGTTTTATATTTTTATCTGCCGGTTGTGCAATAGGGCTTGGCAACGCATGGCGCTTCCCTTATATAGTAGGAAAATATGGTGGAGCTGCATTTGTATTAATTTATCTATTTTTCCTTGTTTTTCTTTGTGCTCCCATTATGGTCATGGAATTTGCAGTAGGAAGAGCATCACAAAGAAGCGTGGCTACATCTTTTAAAACGTTAAAACCAACAGATAAAAAATGGTCTGTTTTTGGTTACGCGGCTTTGGCCGGCAACTATATTTTGATGATGTTCTACACCACGGTAAGTGGTTGGATATTCGCATATCTTTGGTATAGCATTGTGGGAAAACTAAGCGTTCTGCCGCAGGAAGAAACAGCGGCATTCTTCACGGCAATGCTTGCAAATCCGGGTACGCTGGTTTTTTGGATGTTCGTAGTTGTCCTGTTGGGCATTCTAATTTGCATAATCGGACTTCGCAACGGAGTGGAACGTATAACAAAGATCATGATGGTAGGCCTTATCACTAGTATGCTGCTTTTGGCAATTCGTTCTATGACACTCCCCGGTGCAAGTGCAGGACTTGAATTCTACCTTAAACCGAATCTTGGCAAACTTACGGAGCATGGACTGTGGACAAGCGTATACGCCGCACTTGGTCAATCTTTCTTCACTTTGAGTTTGGGAATAGGCAGTATGGCTATTTTCGGAAGCTATATTGGCAAAGAGCGTTCTTTGACAGGTGAGACCATATGGGTAGTCACTCTCGATACATTCGTAGCATTTGTTGCGGGCTTGGTGATATTTCCTGCCTGTTTCGCCTACGGTGTCGACGTAGGGTCAGGTCCTGGATTAATATTTATTCTGCTTCCCAACATGTTTAACAACATGCCGTACGGCCAGCTTTGGTGTTCACTGTTTTTCCTGTTTATGGGATTCGCAGTTCTATCCACTGTAGTAGCCGTATTCGAGCATATAATTGCCAACTCAATGGATATTTTTGGTTGGAGCCGCACGAAGGCAAGCATAGTTGGCTTCTTCACACTTTTTGCGCTTTCTCTTCCCTGTGCCTTAGGATTCAATGTCTGGTCCTCTTTTGCACCTCTTGGAGCAGGTACGTCGGTTTTGGATTTGGAAGATTTCATAGTAAGCAACAATATTTTGCCACTCGGTTCTTTGGCCTATCTGATATTCTGTACTACGAGATATGGATGGGGCTGGGATAATTTTATTGCGGAAGCGGATGCCGGTATAGGAATGAAATTTCCAAAGTTTTTAAGATACTATCTCGTCTACTGTGTGCCTCTGATATTTATAGTTATCTTTGTCTATAATTATGCAGAAAAGTTTTTTAAATAATAAAATACTTATATAAATAAAAACCCGGGTGTTAATAAAATCCCGGGTTTTTATAATTTTATTTGCCTACACAAAAATCTCCGAAAATCCGTTCTACCAAGTCTTCGGTGGGATCAATCCCAATCACCTGAGCTAAAGAAGATCTGGCATCAGCTATGCATGTAAGAGCTATGTCATCTCCAATTCCTGAAGTAAGGGCATTTTTCGTTTCGACAAGGGAGAAGATGGTCGCAGTTATCCCGGACAGCTGTCTGGATGTTACGGAATAACTTCCTTTGAAAGAACTGAACTTTGCAAAATCTTCGACAATCAATCCCTTTAAGTTCTCTATTCCCTCGGAGCTCAGAGCGGAAATTGAAATAACCTTACTTTTTGACGTTATATCATCCAACAGCTCTTTATTGTCGTATGGCATCAGATCACTTTTATTCAGGGCAATTACATGATTTTTCTCTTTGATTAAATCCCAAAGAACCCTATCTTCTTCCGTAAACTCTTCTGATGAATCCAACACCCATATAATTATATCCGCTTCTTCTATGGAGTTTTTCGAGCGCTCAACTCCAATAGACTCAACCTGATCTTCAGTTGCTCGAATTCCGGCTGTGTCGATAAAGTGTATAGGTATCCCTTGGTAAATAACTGTCTCTTCAATGCTGTCTCGTGTAGTGCCTGGTATCGGTGTGACTATTGCTCGCTGTTTTTGCAGCAGAGCATTTAAAAGCGAAGATTTCCCGACATTAGGTTTCCCAATTATCGCAGCTTTTATTCCCTCTCTGAGAACCAATCCGCTACGACAGTTTTCTTCAAGCTCTCGTGCGGTCTCAATC
>JAAYFL010000044.1 GCA_012728235.1 Synergistaceae bacterium | reverse complement strand
TACTGAAACAAAATAACGAGAATGGCCCCTTATAGGGGCCATTTTTTATTATTTGAATTTTGTAAAACTTCTAAGTGAAACGACACAGACCTTTATGCTATATAATATAGCTGCACCATATCTCAAAATGAGGAGATTGGCTAATGTACAGCTTTGTTACTCTTTTTTCCGCAGTTGCCATAATTTTATTTGTACTTTTAATTTCACAGCTTTTCATGCTGGCAGAAGAGTGCCTGTTTTACAAAAAAACAGACGCTGGTGAGAGAGTCAAAGGGAGAAGCTGTCAAATTGTCTATAAGTTAAACGGTGATGGACATTTTCCGAAACCTCTTTTTGCAGCATCTATTACACTTCTTGCCATTTTTCTTTTTATTCCTATGGGTTCTCTACCACAGTTTATTTCCACGCCGGCAGACCTTTTTATCGTAGCCTTCCTCTTGCTATCTGCTCACGCACTATATATGAAGGGGATAAAGATTTTTTCCAAAGACCGCTATCAGTTAATGGAAATAAAAGAGATAAACAGTTTCTTTTATTTCGTTGCTGTCTTGCTCATTATTGGCGGCACACTTTCCTGGTATGTTTTAAACAGAGGAATGCCGGGCAATATATTTAGTATCGATGCTTACTCTGCTATGCTGTTATGGCTGCATACAGACTACTACGGTAAAATTGCTTTAGCTCTGTTTTTTCTCTTGTTAGCTGTGGGCTCGCCAAGCAGAGAAAGGCGTATTTTTTGTGAAAGCAGAGAAATTACGCTGTCAGATATATTTGAAGCAACTCTCTCCACTGCTGGAGCAGCGATAATTGCGGCTATTTTTTTACCCCATAAATACGCGTTGGGATTTGGAATAACTGGAACAGCAATGTTCTCAGTAGATTTTTTATGTTTCTGGTTAGAAGTTTTTGTCCTTCAAACAATGATTTTGCCGCTTATAAAACGGCTTTATTTTAATTTTATGAAAAGAAAATGCGTTAAACTTCGATATTTACCAGGAATCTTGGCATGTGCCTTAGGTGTAATATTGATGATGATTGATTTATATTTTTAATTTATTGAGGGGGCAACTTAAGGGGTGTCGCTTGTACTTTCCAAAGCTTGCATAGATTCATACATGTACGGTTTTCTATAAACTTCTATGAGTAATTTTCTGTCGGGAAGTACTTTGTAAGCGTCATATATTTCGTAGGGTTCAAACATCGTTTGATTAAGACCATGATATTCGTTGCCTATTCTATAGTAATAAGTTTGCCATGAAAGTCTGCCTCCCTGATAAATAAGCCAATCTTTAGTCATTATAAAACGACCGTTTTTGGCTCCCTGAAAGGGCAATCCGGCTTTTGAAGATCTTACTCGTTCCTCCCAAGACCATAGTCTGCCGCCAACAATGTAGTATTCATCTTCGACCGGAGTCAACTCGACTGAGTGTATGTATCTTGTAATAAATTTATGTCCCAAGGCAGCTGGGGAAGAGAAGATAATATTGCCGCGACTGTCAGAGATACGGAAAAAATCTATTCTCCAACCATAAAGAGATATGAAAAACAGGATGGGAAGCAGGATTAATATGAGTAATGTGTTTTTTGTCAAATTCAATATTGCTCCCCCATTCAATTGAGATAAAAAGACAAAGTACAGCAGTATTATAACGTGTTCTGAAGAAATATGATAATTATACGATTCGCATTGTAATGACACAGTTTTTTAATAATTATAAGTTCAATGCTATTGCTCTGATTGAATCGTGAAGTTATACTTACAAACAACAAAAGGGGAGTTGTTTATGGAAGAAAAAATTGTAAAAGTCCTTCAAAGCATAATAGATGATTACGGTCTCAGTATACTTAAAGATCCAGATCGTCTCTCGCAATTTTTAGAAGCACGTTTCCCCGAAGATAAAAAAGATAATTTTAAACTCACATACGCTCTCAGTCATTTAATAAAATCCGGATGGAAACCTACTTATAAACCGACCGCACAGACTGATTCTGAGTATATAGACCAACTTTGTAAAAACCTAGCTTTTTCACTTGAAGACGCCAAGACGGCTATGAGAATTATTAATGAGGCAGTTTTGGAAAACAAGTTGACGGAAGAGGATGAAGAAGCGCCCTTCTTCGCCGCACCCGGCAATCTTAGGAAAATAGCCGGTGGGATAGCGAACAAGCCTAGAACGATGTGGCTTAGAAAAAAGTCCTTGTACAACGGATTGATACTGGTAGTAGCACTTTTGGCAATGGTGATTCTTTTCTATCAGATAGGCAGTCAACGTTTCCCCGAGGGAGACGAGTTTAGAATAGCCTTTTTTACCGGACTTAGCGGACATAATGCGGCGGCCGGGCAGAATGAACTTAGAGCGGCTCAACTTGCTGTAGAAAAGGTAAACAGAAGCGACAGAAATCGATTTTATAAATTAAGAATTATTGGTTTTGATACGCCACGTAATCCTGAAGCTGCGGCCAAGTATGTACGCACTGTAATGAAGGATAAAAGCATATTGGCCATGATGACTGGTATGAGAAATCCAATTCTGGAAGCCATTTCTCCGATTGCAGATGAAATGCAGGTTCCGCTCGTGGTGACGACTCCTGAGACTGACGCATCCTCCTTGGAATTTAACGAAAAACCCTACCTATATGTTTTCAGAGTAGTGAATGATTCTGATAGCAGAGCTAAGATGCTTGCTTACTTCGCAATCAAACAGCTGGATAAAAAAAATATAGCAATATTTTATAACTCGGACAGGAACTTTAATGTTGTGCAACATGAGGAATTGCAGTACTGGATAAAAGAGTATAAAGGTGAAATAAAAGCAGATATAGCATATACAAACAAAAGCGTAGAAGATTCGGGCTCCGCTTTGAAAGCGATAGCCGACAGTGATGTTGACGTTCTGATTCTACCCAGTTCTGCCAAAAACACAGTAAAAATTGTGACCAAAGCACGCGAATTAGGTTTTAAAGGGGAAATATTGGGAGAAGACTATCTTGATATATATCTTAAAAATGATGAAAGTGTATTTTATAACAGCTGGTGGATAAACGAAGTCACTTCGCTGGATCCCAAGATACGTTCTGTGTTGAATGACTACAAGAGTCTTTATAATGAGAATTGTCCTGATCCCGACATAAAGAGAGCAATACTTTCTTATGATGCAGTAATGTGGATTGCGGCTTCCTTATATCAAGCTTCCGGTTATAGGGGAGAGGCCGTAAGGCACGCAATGCTCTCAACAAGGAATTTCCCTTTGTCCCACGCAACACTTACAATGGATCCAAGAACACATGGCCCATTAAACAAAGCAATGTCTCTGGTTAACTGCGATAAAGGCAAAGGCATATTCCAAAAGAGAATTAGGCCGGAACAATCAGAGCAATAAAAGTATAATATATAGTTAATTTTTTTATGAATGGGGTTGCTAGCATGTCCATAAAAAAAACTACCAATAGACTTGAAGAAAGATTTGTAGAGTATTGGTCAGAATCAAAAGAAAAGAGTTGCATTTGGTGGCGGGGTGAGTGGTGGTCGTGGAATCGACTCAACAATCTCGCATTAGATTGTGAGAGCAAATTAAGAGATGCGGGATTTAAAAAGGGGCAGAGAATCGCCATGATAATGCCCAACTCACCAATGGTTTTTGCCCTCTCATTCGCAGTCTGGCGTTTGGGCGGAGCCATAGCTCCCTTGAACGTAAGAACAGGAATTCCTAACCTTGTTGAGACAATAAGAATACTGGACGTCAATGCTGTATTTATATTTGAGGATAAATTGGAACACGCGATAGATTTTAAAAAACTTTTGGCGACACCGGTGCTTTCCGCAAGTACTGACAAACCTCTTGAAGAAGTTATCATGAGACAGGGAACCGTTGAAAAAGAGGATCTGGCTGTCATATTCTCAACGTCAGGTACCTCTGGAAACCCTAAAGCAGTTCCATGTACTCATACGAACATTCTGTCTAATATCGACGACGCATTGGAAGCTGCTCCCACCTTAATAAGTGAGGATTCAGTCTTCCTTAATGTTTTGCCGAACTTTCACACTCTCGGCTTCAACACGACTGGGCTAATGGCTTTATTGCATGGGGTGAAACAAGTTGTGCTTCCGAATTTTGTTCCTGTGGAAAACACAATAAAAGCTATAGAAGCGGGAGGAGTAAACACAATCATAGCAGTGCCAACCCTTATGGGCTTCCTATTGGGTTACCTGGCAGCCAAAAACGAAAAACTAAAGGGAGTTAGGACTATTATCTCCGGTGGAGACAAACTCAATTTAGACTTGGATAGAAGAGCTCAGGAGTATCTGGGAGCAGGGATTTTGGAAGGATACGGTCTTACAGAATGTTCTCCTATCGTTTCTTTCAACTCGTCTTACGAGGGTAGAAAGATGGGAACGGTCGGACGTAAGTTTAAATCTTTCGAAATACAAATTGTGTTCAATTGGATCGATATCCGTGATGTTTGTTAGGTAACAAATTAGAGATCCGCCGCCGCTTCCTCGTGCAATTCCTCTTCGTCTTGCAACGTTTGCATAAGAGTAAACCAGCAAAATATAAT
>JAAYFL010000043.1 GCA_012728235.1 Synergistaceae bacterium | reverse complement strand
TTTTTAGAAAAATAAGCTTAATAACATTCTAAAATTATACCTAAGACTCTAAGAAATGCATGAATTATTATTAATAGAAGTTCCTGAAACCCCTGATTCCAAAACGTTAATGCACCCTGTCATTATTATGACACGAGCCCCGGTCGCCATTACTAAAAGAAGTCTCTTTTGTCCTTTTGCTATAGCTTCTACTGTTCTGTCTATTGCTATACGTTGGTAATAACGAGCTTTCTTTTGGGTGTAAGGATCAAAGTAATCCGGTTCCTCTATTATCTTTTCTTGTTTCGTGTCATGAATATTTTTTCCCAGAAGATAGCGTTTCCACAATTCTTCTTCAGTGGGGAATTGTTCTAATGAAAGTTCAGTTTCTATTCCGGTAAAGAAATCATGTTCAATGAACCCGCTACCGTTTGAAGAGTATGCGAAAGGGATATCTAGAGTTTCTGCATATGAGATGGCTTGCTGCATTCCAGCTCCAACAAAATATTCTGCAGATTTGGCCTCTACTATAGCCAGTGGGTGGTTGTTATCTTTTCGTGTAAGGAGATAGTCGGCTTTTTTCTGCTTGCCTCTTTTCACTTGATCTCCTCTGACAATTACTTGTCCATTCGTGAAAAAATATTCCATGAAAATCTGCTCTTTGTTCCACCCAGAGCTTTCTATGGCCGGAGTAATATATCTGTTCTTTATGTCTTCTTCTGTCAGTTTTTTCATTGATTTCTTCCCTTCAGCAAGATCAAAACAAATCACATTTAGGCCATCTGGCTATAAATCAATTAAATTTTGAGAGAGAATACTTTCTCTAGATATAAAAAACACACTTATATTCATTTTAAAATACTAACTTTAATCAAGTGCCGTTCATATTTGTATATTTTAAAATTCCTTTTACATTATCGCTAAAGATACAAAGTGTGTCAAACAAAGTTTAGTACTACTATTTTTATTGTTGTATATAACAACTTAAAATTAATAAACTAAAAACTGTACAAGAAATGATTGAATATATGTACCAAATATGGTACCATTATTTAGCATTGCAGATGTGCGAGTTCGTCTGTAATGTTTTTGCAACACGGAAGGAGACCGAGCGAAATGATGTTATTGGAAGGAAATGTAGTGAAAGCTACTGGTGTGAGCACATTTAGAAAATCACTTAAAGAGAACTTAGACAGAGTTATAAAAAACAAAGAAATATTAATAGTAACCAGACCGGAAGATGAAAACATAGTCGTTTTGAGTGAAGATCGCTTTAATGATGTTATGAGAGAGATAAGCAATTTAAAGTACCTATTGAAACTTAGAAATGCTGAAGAGGAGATAGATAAGGGGAATTACGTAGCGTTTGATATAGATTTATAAATTCAACTAAGGTGAGTGATTTACAAGTAATGATTGTAAAATTTTCTAAAACTGCTGAAACTGAATACAATCAGTTTAAGAGCTATGGGGATCAAAACTGTGTTGATAAAATCGTTGCATTGCTAAAAAGCATACTTTCTGAAGGTGTAGATGAAGGGCTAGGAAAACCAGAGCGTTTAAAGTATTTCAAACATGCAACATACTCAAGAAGGATAAATAGAGAGCACCGCCTAGTGTACCAAGAGCGTGAGGGTGTTATATACGTCTTGAGCTGTATGGGACATTACAAGAAGTAGTAAGTTTTCTATATGACATGTCCTGCAAAGAAACATAATCAGAAGATGTTTCTTATCAAAAAATAAATAAAATAAATGATTGATATAAAAATAATCGCTTTTGTGTATTTCTTCTCATTTTTGAAAGCCAATTTATAATATAAAAAAACAAAAACAGGAGACAAAAGAAACAAATGATTACTTTTAAAAGCAGAAGCAATGTCTCCTCTTATAAAATATCTCCAAGCTCTCGTTGTTCCCGTTGTGGGGGTTATAATTCCAAAAAAATATGTAATTGGAGAATATATATTACTTACTTGCAAAAAGTACACGTATAAAGCTAATACAAAAATAATAATTATTGTTTTTTTGTTTCTACCTATATAAGACTTCATTTAATTTTGCTAAGTTAGTTTCTCTTGTTCTTGAGCTAATTAAAAACAGGTCTATAAGCGCCCAAAAACCGCACCCACCAAGAGTTAGAAGTTTTGCAACACCCAGGCCTTTATCTCCAATCAAAAAACGGTCAACTCCCAAAGTTCCGACAAACCATGAAATAATTAGCATAATGAAGGGGTCCTTGAAGTCGATAGTGCTTAAAAGCAACATTGTGTCTTCGTCCGCATTATCCAATTTGTCTTTTAAGTATAGTAATGATCCTGTGGGGAATTTCTTTCCATTTGCTGTAATAAATAATTCAGAATTCTTCACATAAATACCCTCCCTTTATGTAACTAATATATGTAGTTGTAAATTAACATCTATATTATAAAGTATCGCTTTTCTTAAAACTACCCCAACCAAAACAACCTCTTTTTCAATAAACAACACCTTTAGTAAGATATAATAATTTCTGGAAATTTGGATTGTCCGAATATTTACCTTTAGCACATGTTGCACAGAGTAATATTTGTTAGTATTATGAGCAAGTTCTAGCAGTGTAAAATTCAATAAGAGGGGCTTTAATAATGAAAAGAATATCCTTGGCTTTTGCTCTGTTGTTTATCTTTGTATCCACTTCTTTTGCAGCATCCATTTATACAACCACCATTAAAGATTGCAAACCAGAACAAGTTCAAGACTTGTTGATAGAAGTAATGACAGGTAAAAACTTTGTCGTTAATGAAGTAACTCCTCATAAAATCACTTTCGATAAAAACTTCGGTGATGGATTTTGGGCTGTCTATCAAAATGCAACCGTTAGATTTAACTTGCTTGAAAGAGATGGCAACGTCAAAATGATGGTAACTCAAACGGAAAAAGTATCCAGCAGCGGTACAGTTTTCGAACGCAAACGCGGTATAGACCATCTTATCCCAATCATAAAAGAAGTGCGCCACAACATCGACCATACTCCGCTGGACGAAATAGTAAATGAAGCCGTTGACCAACAGCCTGGTTCAGGAAATGTTAGAGAGAAGAAACTTGGGTTAACTCTGACGGACAAAGATCTCCAGAACGTTTATAGAGTAAAGACAGTTGAGCCGGGAAGCGCAGCTGCCGACGCAAAGATTGTTATGAATGACAAGGTGCTAGAAATAAACGGACAAGATCTTTCGGCCCTAGATAAAAACGCACTGAATACTTACATGGCAAATAAATGGGCATCAGGTTCAACTCTTATGATTTTGATTGAGCATGAGGGCGAACAAAGAATGGTAACAATTAAAAAAGAGAAATAGTTTTAAGGTTGCAGATTAATAAAATTACAGTGGCGGTAGAATTTTCTACCGCCTTTTTTAATTCCTTCATTTTAAGTAATGACAAAACAAGATTTTTAAAAAACAAAATTGAACCCTACTGAGAATATTAAAAGTACCTTTCTTCCAAATCCTCTAAGTGATAAAAAATGTGTACTAAGTCTTTCCCGAATTCCATGAGAGAATAGGATATGGCCTGATCATCTAGGTTCTTGTGAATTACATTCTTCTCTACTAGAACAGCTAATTTTCTGTTAAGTTCCGTATGGCTCATATAGGGAATGCTGTTTAAGATATCAGAATAGCGGTGATTACCGTAATTTATAGACTTTAGAATTTCGGGAATCCAGCTTAGCTTTATTAAATCTTGGACAATTTTGAAGCCGTTAGAAATTTTCTTTTTCATAGTCTCACCCCAACGAACACATTTGTGCCTTTTTGTTCCTTCTCTTTTAACATACAATGATTACATAATCAAATAAAACAGGAGGTTTTTTAATGAAGCATTATGATATGTTACAAAAGTATTTAGCCAACCTGGCTTTGTTGAATGTTAAACTGCACAACGTGCATTGGAATGTAGTAGGTATGCAGTTTTTAAAGGTACATAATCTGACAGAGGAAATCTATAACAGCTTCTTTGAAGCCTATGACGAAGTTGCGGAACTTCTTAAGATGAAGGGCGTTCATCCGGCATCCACTATGGCTGAATATCTACAGTTGACAGACATAGAAGAAATTAAAGCCAGAGACTTCAACATTAAAGAAAGCTTAGAGATCTTAAAGAATGATCTTGTAACTATGAGAACTTTGGCTACAGATATAAGAAACACCGCCGATGAGGCCGGAGACTTTGAAACAGTTGCAATGTTCGAAGACTTTGTAGCAGCTCATAGCAAAAACATCTGGTTTTTAACTGCTATCCTTAAGTAAGAATCTCTATATAGCTCTTATTTAGGAATCTGTAATCTATTAATATGCAAGGCTCTTAATTGAGTCTTGCATATTTTGTCTATGAACTCTTTTTTATTCCATGATTCTTTTGCCATTAATAAATCTAGTTTTTTCAGAAGTGTATCCCCGTAAAAACACCTAATAAAATATATAAAAAAATAAAAACAATCTTTTTAGCGTTATTTTCCCAAAAAAACATACTAAAATATTATGAAAATACTTATTGTCAACTATGTATCGTACAATAATGTTTATTAAGATGTATTAGTAGCAGTTTTTGGCTAAAATGTAATGTCAGAGAAAATAAAAAATCTTTTTTATCGCATTGACACTTCCTGTATAAATGGTAAAATACTTTCTGCACCTCTTCGTTCAGAGGTTGGTGCACGCACCTTGACAAGAGAATAAAGGAAAAGCGAAAGAGTAGATTCTAACTGGATTAATTGACTTTCTAGGAAGTTTATTTGGTTGGATGAAACACAAGTCAGAAATAACCGCAAGGTAAAATTCTGGCCCAAGTCATAACTTTTTATTTCAAATTATTTTAATTTTTAAAATAATTCTATGATTGTATTTTGTAAACATAACTTATGGTTTTTCTCGACATTTTTGGGAAGAAAAATCTATAAGCCGGCGAACTGAGCTGCTCATATTTTCTTAAATGAAAATGTGAGTAGAAAACACAACCAGAATCAAACGGAGAGTTTGATCCTGGCTCAGGACGAACGCTGGCGGCGTGCTTAACACATGCAAGTCGAACGG
>JAAYFL010000042.1 GCA_012728235.1 Synergistaceae bacterium | reverse complement strand
GCCTTATATTTCAACGGTTTTCAGGCTTTTTTTATCGCCAAAATTGAAAATAAGCAAATCTCGGTAAAAGCTATACGCCACAAGGGTTTATAGCACTTTTTCGAACATCTCATCGGTGGCATTTTTTTGAATTGTCGAAACCATCTAGTGTTTACAATGCTTTTCAGCCCTTTTTCCACCTGTTTCCCGATGAGTTCAGGACCCTTTGCTTGTTGTGCGGTGGTGTAAGTATTGCCTGTAAAGAAAAAAAGGGAAGCTGTATTGTGTTAGCTTGCCCTTCATGCTTTGCAGGTTGCACCTGATGCCCTCTTTTTTCGCTGTTCTCTGGCTGCATTTGCTCCTGTCAATCTGCTTTTTTGTCTCTTGCTAAAACCGCACTTCTTATCTCTTCACGAAACACAATCTCATTAATCGTTCTTATATCCATTAATAACTCAATTATTCTATCAACTCCAACTAATACCAATCCAGTTATTAGCATCCCTGCTCCGCTTCCCAATGTTACAAAACTCAAATTCCTGCTATATCTGTCTGTTAACTCAACAACTCCAATAATCATGACGATAATGCTTGCCAAACATACAATTACTCCAATGCCACCAATAAACTCCGGGGGTTCGTGATCCTTTGTTCTATATCTCAATGCATTGTCTTCTTGTTGATTATCCATAGCTATATCCCCTCTCATTTTTTGATTGCTAATATATCATGTGTTAAATGCTATTTCAATATAAATAATATAAAAGCATGAAATGTTGCCTCAGGTAACTGTCAATGGTTTTTTTGCAACTTCTCTAACTCTTTTCTTAATCTTTCAACTTCCTTTTCCATCTTTGCATTTTTCTTTTTAAGTTCCTTTGCTTCTGTTGTTGCACATTCTATTCTTCGCTTGTACTCATCAATATCGGCTTTTTTAACTTCAACCTCTTGCCTATTTGTTTCAATTACTTGCTCCTGCATTTTTGCTACTTGTTCCACATCAGCCAATACATCTAATATTGAATCGACATTATTTATATTCTTTGATAATCCCCCCTCAATACTTGTTGATATTGACGATATAAGTTTTTCATCAGCTGCCTCAAACATGTGCATATATATTTTACCTGTGATGTCAGGTCTGCTGTGCCCCAACAATTTTGATATGTCAAACATTGTATGCCCCTGTGCATTAGCCAATGATGCGAATGTATGGCGTAAACCATGTAATGTAATTTCATAAAAACCTAACTTATCTGCAAGCTTCCTAAAAACTGTTGATATATAGTTAGGCCTGCATGGAATCCCCTTGTCATTTACGATGATATAATTTGAGCGTTTAAATGTTTTTCTGCTCTCTGCCGATCCTTTATTTTTAAGATCTACTTGCGTTCTTATTAACTCAATCTTTACCCTATCAGGCATTGAAATACGCCTCATGCTTGATGTGGTTTTCGTTGTCTTGCTTACTATCTTGCTTCCTGCGCTTGTCCTCGCTTTTCTAATGGTAATAATATTCTTATTTAGATCAACATCTTCCCATGTTAGCCCCAATATTTCCTCTCTTCTCATTCCTGTGTATGCCGCAAGAATAATAGTTAGTAATAAAGCGTGTTTATCTTCTCTGTTTTCATATGCCGCTTCTATCAATTGTTGAAGTTGCTCAGCCGTTAAGGGCCTTATTTCATTCTGTATTTCCTTGGGCGGTGTAGTTCTTAGTGTTGGGGACTTGGTAATAACATCATGTTTTACAGCCATAGCAAACGCTGTTTGCATAAGGTTATGGTGCTTCAATACCGTGTTAGGGGATAGAGTCTTTAACTTAATTGTATAATATTGTTGCAGTTGGTCTGCCGTAAGCTTTTGTAGTTTTATCTTACCAAGGGCTGGTATAATATGGTTTTTAATTATTTGACGATAGCTATATTCTGTTGTTTCTTGTAAGTTAGGCTTAACTGCATGTTTCATCCAATATTCAATCCAAGTCTCTACTGTGTGTTCAGACGGTAAAGTTACAGAATTTGTGTTCTTCCCGTGTAAAAATGCTGTCAATATTTTCTCTGCGTCTTTTTTTGTTTTTGCGGTTTGGTATTTTGTTATGTACTTACCCCGCTCATTCTTACCATAATAAAGTTTTACATAATAGAGCCGTTTATCGGCATCATAGTATATATTCTTTTCGACCTTTTTTCTTGTCATACCGGCATTTCCTCCAGCACTTACTATGAATATTGTAACCTTCTTTGTTACCTAAGTCAATGCTCAAATGCCAATACATCAAAAAAGACAAGTGCCATCAATGAAAATAGCAACTTGCCTTGTGGCAAAGAACACGAGTTTGATACAAAATGCACACGGTAGCCTTGTTGCCGTTTGTTGGGTGAACACCCTTGACGTTTCCCGTTTGTTCCGTGTGCAGGGGTGAACACACTGTTAATGTGCCGTCTGTTGAGTAATTACTGCTGGTTGTTTACTTGTCTCACACTCCAAACACCCTACCTCGTCACCACAAGGTAGGGTGTTCACTTTTGTTCTATTACCAAATGTATCGATGGTGTGCAGGATTTCGCCTGTGGGAGAGCCGCTTAATATTAGGTGCCATAATTCTAAAATTAATATTTTATAAACTTAGCCCCTGGAACGCCACAAATACTGCATTTTTCAGACTGCAATTTCTCGATATTTCCGCAGACCGGGCAGAGATAGTAGAAAACTTCTTCCGTCTGGTCAAGGTTCTCTAACGCTTCTTGATAAAGCCCTGCATGAACCTCTTCCGCTTTCATTGCAAATGTAAAGGACATCAACGCAGCCTTGTTTCCTTCTACTTCAGCTTCCTTCACGAAGTCAGGATACATTTCTTTATATTCGTAAGTTTCTCCCTTAACCCCGTCCTTCAAGTTATCTGCCGTTGAACCAATTTTTCCGGCCACTTCAAAATGCTTTAGTGCGTGAATGGTTTCGGCGTCAGCTGCAGCTCTAAACAATTTCGCTGCATTGAGATTTCCGTCTTTTTCGGCTTTCTTGGCATAG
>JAAYFL010000041.1 GCA_012728235.1 Synergistaceae bacterium | reverse complement strand
GCCCATTACCGTTGATTTCATCCTACCGAAGAACGCTCAATCAGTACGACTTAGATGGCAAAATCACAGTGTGTTTTTGTTGCCAGTAAACTCAACGGAAGATGGGAATGAATATAGTTCCCTAATCGGGACAGACTTAAAAAATACAAAACCTGGACCACAACAGATAAAAATTTATTGGACAGAGGACTCTGTAGTAAAGACAAAAGAGTATGAGGTTGAATTGGCCGAAAAGATCTATCCTTCAGAAAAACTTACCGTGTCTCCTACAATGACTCAACTTTCAAAAGAAGCTTTGGAAAGAGTGAGAAAAGAAACGGAGTTAACGAAAAAAGCTCTAACCACCGTAACACCAGGTAAGGCGCCAAAACTTCCACTCGTGCGGCCCGTACCGGGGATTTATACCTCGCCTTATGGTAAAAGCAGGTATTTCAATGGAGAGCTTAAGGGACGACACAACGGTCTTGACATGAGAGCCGCAACAGGCACGCCAATTAAGGCGGCGGCAGACGGCACAGTTGTGTTGATGGGAGATTACTGGTTTGCCGGCAAATTCGTAATGCTCAACCACGGAGCTGGATTAATCTCCTTTTATTGCCACATGTCAAAGATTGAAGTGAAAGAAAATCAGGAGGTAAAAGCAGGGACTGTATTGGGATTGTCGGGACAAACGGGAAGAGTGACTGGCCCGCATCTCCATTTCAGCCTCGCTTGGAACGGAGAGTATTTTGATCCGGCGCCTCTGTTGGAAAATAAAATAGAAAAAATAGTCTTAGATTAATATCAGTCAACGAAAACATAGATAGAAACAACGGCCGCTTCTTTTGCAAATTAAGTGCGGCCGTTGTTTTGTCTTAAATATAATTTTAAAACTTTTATATTTATAAAATTAGCTTGCGCAGTTCTTCATTGGAAACAGGTGAAATGAGTGCTGGGGGGATATCAAAAACAGTTACTGCTCCACTTGCGCCATTTGCTGCCATTCTATGAACTGCTCTCGCATATGCGACTATAACACTTGCAGTAAATTCCGGATTTGATTCAAGCTTTAAAGAAAACTCATAAACCTGACTGTTCTCCTTGTCTACTCCGGTCACACCGCTTCTTATTACAAATCCTCCATGCCCCATTCCCTGATGCTCTCTTAAAAACTCTTCCTCAGAAATGAAATTGACTGTTGTGTCATAATCTGCGAAGTAGTTGGGCATGTTTACTATCGTATTTCTAATGCTCTCTTTGTCGTAACCCTCTTTTGCAACAACATAACACTCTCTTTTGTGCATTGCTGCGGCAGAGTATGGCGGGTTTTCAGAATTTCTCACGCTTTGCACTTTGCTTTCGATTGGGATGGTGTATTGCACTCCATACTTTACGCCTTCCACTCTTCGCACTGCTTCGGAATGTCCTTGGCTTAATCCTTTCCCCCAAAATGTATAGCTGTTGCCAGATGGAAGCACGGCTTGAGATATAAGTCTATTTAGAGAGAAGAGCCCCGGATCCCATCCGGTCGAAATAAGTGAAAGATTGCCATGTTCTTTAGCTGTATCGTCCATTTCTTTAAAGTATTCCGGAATTTTGCCATGATTGTCAAAGCTGTCTACGGTATTGAAGTGTTTTGCATACTCCAAGCTTTTTCCCAACAAATCACTTGCGCTGCCTCCGCAAAGTATCAAGACATCCACTTTTTCCTTAAAATTCATTATATCTTTTACGTTATAGACAGAACTTTCTTTCCTAGCCTTTTTTATATCGGAGGGCTCTCTTCTCGTAAAAATTCCTACAAGCTCCATATCCTCATTCTGAGCCACTGCCAATTCGACACCTCGTCCCAAGTTGCCATATCCTAGAATTGCTATTCTTATTTTACTCATAAGCACTCTCCCCTCATTTGCGAAGAGCAATAAGATCCTTCATGGAGTACAATCCTTTTGCCTGTTTCGCCAAAAAAGCTGCAGCTTTTACAGCGCCTTTTGCAAAGATATTGCGTGACAGTGCCGTGTGAGTAATCTCAATCAACTCATCATCTCCGGCAAAAAGAACTGTATGCACTCCAGGCGTTGTTCCGCCTCTTATTGAGTGGATGCCTATAATATCTCTGGTTCTGTCGTCATCTTTTGTGTGTCTGCCATATATATATCTTTTCTTTTTCTCGCAGTTTTCATTTATGGCATCTGCAAGAAGAAGCGCCGTCCCGCTGGGCGAATCCTTTTTTTTGTTGTGATGGTTGTCGATTATTTCAACGTCAAAATCGTTTTCCAAAACGGGAACTATGGTTGAAAAAAGTTCCGCAATAACGTTTATGCCAAGAGACATGTTGAATGAATAAAAGACAGGTATAGCCTCAGCAGCATTCATAACAGCGGCCTCTTCTTCGCTGCCGAGAGAAGTCGTTGCGACTACGACAGGAAGATTTTTTTCAGTGCAATATTCAAGCAGAGATGGTATTGCGCTGAAGTGGGAAAAGTCCAATACGACGTCTGCCGGCACATTACAGTCTGATATTTTTGTAAAAGCCGGATATGATTCCGTTCCGTCTACTGCTTTGTCCACACCGCAAGCAACTCTCATTCCTTCGGTATTCTCGATTATTTTTTCTATGGCCTGCCCCATTCTTCCTTTGCAGCCATGCAGCATTACATTAATCATAAAATCACACTCCTGTTCTATATGAGGCCATAGGCAGTCATCTCGCGCCTGATTCGCTCCGTTACCGCTTCACTTGGCGGACAGAGGGGCAGCCTATACACAGGCAAACATTTTCCCATCATTGAAAGAGCCATTTTGACCGGGATCGGGTTGACATCGGCAAAAAGTGCATCAATAAGAGGCTTCATATCCAACTGAAGTTTTCTGGCTGTTTCAATGTCTCCGTCAAAATAGCTTTTCGTCATTTTTACAGAATCTGCAGGGGCTACGTTAGCAACAACGGAAATGTATCCTATACCGCCTAATGACATAAGGGGTACTACCATATCGTCGTTTCCGGAATAAATACCAAAACCCTCCGGCACAAGTCTTGCTATTTCTGCAACTTGCGCGATGTTGCCGCTGGCTTCTTTAATCGCCACTATTTTGGGGTTTTTTGCGAGCTCTTTTACAGTCTGAGGCGCAATGTTTACCGCTGTTCTTCCGGGAACGGAATACAGTATAGACGGAATGTTTACTGAATCAGCTGTGACATTGTAATGCCTGATAAGTCCCTCTTGTGAACATTTGTTGTAGTAAGGCGTTACCAGAAGCAGTGCATCTGCTCCGGTTTTTTCAGCCTCTACTGCAAGATCAATGCCATGTCTTGTGTCGTTGCTCCCAACGCCGGCAATAACAGGAACTCTTCCTGCCGTCACATCGACACAGAATTTAATTATTTTGATATGTTCTTCGTCATTGGTAGTTGAGGCTTCTCCTGTAGTTCCGCATGATATTATCGCGTCAATGCCTTCTGAGATTTGCCATTCGATGAGTTCTTCGTATCTTTTGAAATCGATGCTTCCGTCACTTAAAAACGGGGTAGCGAGAGCTACTCCACACCCTTTAAATATCGCCATGTTTTTGTCCTCCTTCGCAGCTTTACTATGATATCGGCGATAAAAAAATCACATCTATCGATGCAACAAAACTTAAGTAAAAGCTGCAACCGATAGCGCCACTGCCATATAAAATACGGCAGGAGTCCGGAATATATTCTATCCCGTCCCAGCAGCGAACCATGTCTGGCACGCCCTTCGGTGATTCTCCCTTTCCCCGGGTTCATCGGCCACCGCCTCCACCGGATACTAATGATAATCACGCCTCTATCAATGTGCTTGAAATTATATATACTCAATAGCTCCTTTGTCAAATAAACGTATTTCGAGCGTTTACATATTTAACATTTCGTATCGCACAAAAATCCCATAAAAAGACGACACTCCATAACGGAGTGTCGTCAAGCTCTAAAATATTTTAAATAAGTTTAAATTAAGAGAGGAACCCCTCGTATAGCTCTTCTACCCTATTTACAATATCTTCCATGGTAGCGCCATTCTGAAGCGCATACCAAACTGCTCCTCCCATACCGACTCCCTCTTTAACATATCCCTTTTCATAATCTGAGAGTCCCGTATATTTTGAACCGCTAAGATCTATGGGAGCGACATAATAATCAACGTTTGCCATTTTTGCATATTTTTCAAAGCAGTTTGTTTCGTCTTGAATAACATATTTTGTGGTTGCTATCATCATCTTTCTTGTTATGCCCATATCTCTTATTAGCGCAGCTACTGCAGACATTTGAGTCCCCCCAGCCAAGATGACTTCAACATCATTAGGCAGTGCGGAAACAAATGAGGCAACACCAACTTGCATGGGATCTCCGACTTCAGCTGCTGCGTCAAGCCCCTTGCCTTTTAATCCACCGACTTCAATTCCTAAACGCGAAGAAACTTCTTTCCAAATCTCCTCTTTCAGCGAACAGGGGTTCACAGGTCCAGCTGAAGATACCATGCCATTGTAGCCTAAAGCTCTGAGCAGAAGGAGAGCTGTTGTGGTTCCTCCTGGTATAGACTCGCCTATAACAATTCTTTTGTTTTCTTTAGCAATTTCTTTTGCCAGTTGGGTTGCCTTGCTGTTAATTTCTTCCACGTTCAAAACAGCAGCTCCCTTTCTTGAGTCTCCTCCAGGAATGTCCGTTAATTTATAAAAGGGCGCCACAGGTGCAATTGATGCGCCTGTCTGAACCACAGATACTGGAAACTTCCCTTCCAAAATAGCCGCTTTGGTCACGATTGCCGGAGTGGGATGTCCGAATGGGTCCACCGGTACGGCATCTATTACTTTCGGTCTTTCAAAAAACAGTAAATCTGCGTCGGCAGGAGCGGTATAAGGCAGTACTTCCAAATTCGCTCCGGCCACTGATAGTCCCGGAATTTCAGCTATTTTTGTTTCTCCCATAAAGAGCATAAACATTTTACATTTCCCCCTGTTAGATGTATGATATCAAAGTTATAGTCTAGTTTTTAAGCTTTTCTAATTCTATTTCTTGTATTTTACAAATCAGCTATTTCACTCTTGATTTTATGTAAAAAGAACAGATATAGTTTTAACATATTTTTTTAATTTTGACGACTGGGGGGATATTTTAGATGGCTAAGCTTGCTGCAACAAGGGGCAATCTTGTTAAACTCAAACATTCCTTAAAAATGGCACAATCCGGTCACGAACTCTTAGACCAAAAACGACAGGTCCTGATGAAAGAGTTAGTGCGCTTTATAGATTCAGCCAAAGAAATTCAAAGTGAAATCGAGACAACTTTTAGAGATGCTTATAGAGCTCTGGAGAAGGCAAACATATCCATCGGAATAGATACAGTTGAAGACATTTCTGAATCGGTCCCCCTAACAAATGACATAACAGTTCGCTTGCATTCTATTATGGGAGTCGAAATTCCCGATGTTGACCCTATAGATACAAAAACAGTTCCGAGCTATTCTTTTCACGGCTCCACTGGCGCGATGGACGCTGTTTATGTGCAGTTTAAAAAGGTAATGTCCCTAGTGGCAAGACTTGCGGAAGTAGAGACCAGTGTTTATAGGCTTGCCATTCAAATCAGAAAGACACATAGAAGGGTAAACGCCCTTGAGAAAATCGTCATACCTTCAAACAAAGCAGACATCAGATTTATATCTGACGTTCTTGAAGAGGGAGAAAGAGACGATTTTATAAGAATGAAGTTGGCACAAGAAAAATTAGGCTAGTTAGAGCGGAGGTAGAACGATGAGCACATTGAATGAAGTACTTGCAGTGCTTCTGGGAGCGGAAGCGGAAGCTAAACGCATCGTAAGCGACTCAAAAAAAGAATCAGAGAGCTTATTCCATTCAACACAGGAAAAATTTGCCAAAGAGCGTACATCTCAGATGAACAGTGCAAGAGAGCAAGCCAAAGGCATAGTAGAAACAGCCATGAGCTCTGCAAACATCGAAGCCAAACAGATTTATGAAATGAGTAAAGAGGACAGTGCCAGAATTCAGAAGAGATTTGAAGAAAATTCTGACCCGGTAATAAATTTTATGGCTTCTGAAATAGCAGAAAAATATATAAATAAAGGAAGTATATAATTTTGCCAATCACCGCACACGGACAAGCAATTGCCGTTGGTGTTAAATCCCACGTTTTATACAGTCGTCTTCTGACTGCTGCCGACTACTGGAATTTATTGAATTTAAAAACTACGACAGAGATTTCAAACTTTCTAAGAGATACGGAAGGATATAAAGACGCTCTCAGTGGCTTGTCTACTGACCATGTACATCGTGTTGATCTGCAAAATGCGCTCAAGACGACTGTCCGTAGAGTGGGAACAGCTTTCCTTCCATATATATCGGGGCCCATGTTCAAACTTTTCACAAGCTGTCTCGCTTGGTACGAAGCGGAAGAATTGAAAAATATCTTTCGTTGGATACGTTCAAGAAGATTGACTCCGGACGAGATGAAACAAAAGCTTTCTTATATGGAATGCTCAAAAATCCCATTTTACGAACTCATAGATTCTACAAACTTTGATGACGCGCTTGAAAAATTAAAAGACACGAAATATTTCAAAGTATTAAAAGAGCCAGTGAAAAAGCTTATGGGGGGAGAAAAATCCCTTTTCTCTTTGGAGCTGGCCATAGACAACCTCGTAGAAACAGAGATATGCAAAAATTTAAATGAACTGCCTTTTGCTGAGATAAGTTTGCTTGAACCTCTTTTCGGATTAAGGCTAGATCTCTTAAATCTTTATCATTTTCACAGATGTTCTATTTATTATCATATGACAATAGAAGAAATTTTGAGCCAGATGCTCTCCGTCAGCTATAAAGTTAAATTTCATCACTTGCGCGAGATGTCCGAGGGAAAAACTTGGCAGGAGCATTTAGAAATACTTGAACAGCTGTTCCCTGTATATGCAAATATATTTTCGGAAGCGCTTAATCATCCGGATAAAGAGCTTGCTCTTGAAACGTCTATAGAACGCTATAAATATAAAATGACTCTATCTGTTTTTCAAAAAGGAGCTCCCGGTTTTCACACCGCGATGGCTTACTTTTTGATTAAAACTCAGGAGGTAGACGATATTATTCGAATAATTGAAAATGTTAGATATGGCTATAGCCGCGACGAATCAGCCGCATATTTGATTAGGCCCATTACCGACGGAGGTGTGCCCATATGGCAGTAATGAAAATGGTGGCTTTGACCATGATAGGGCCTGCTTCTGAAATGGGAGCAGTGGCACGTGAAATGCTGTTGTCAGGAGGATTCCAACCCATGCCTCTTGACGTTTTGGTAAACGACAGAGAATTGCGCTCCAAGATAACAACAGCTACGGACAACCCCTATGACGAACTTCTTGCTAAAGTAACATCAATATGGGAGATGGCGGGGGGTACTCTGCCTGAATCAACTCCCGTAACAATTGATAAAAACTTTACATTAAGCAACGCCAGATACAGTGTTGACCAGATTGCCCAAATTTTAAAAAATTGGAAAGAGAAACGCAGTACTCTCTTGGAAGAGGAAGAAACTTTTTCTGCGGCTAAGATTCTTTTGCAGAATCTCAAAGGCACAGAGTTTACTCCTGCAGATTTAGTGGGGAGTGACTTTATAGTTCCTTTCTTCGGCTACGTTTCAAATGACAACTACCAGCGTCTTGCGGACAGCAGCGATCAATCTCCAATTGCCGTTAATGAATTGACGACTACAAAAGACAATAAATGGCTTTTGATACTTACAACTCCGGACAGAGAACCTTCTGCAAGGAAACTGTTGGACGCTGTCTCCTTCAAGGAGTTCCCCCTCAAAGAGATAGCGGAGCAACTTAACGTAGATGATCCAATGGCTTTCCTTGATAAACACCTTGAAGGACATAGAAAGGCAATAAATAGTTTAGAAAGAGTCGCACGCAACACTCTTAACGAGAATAAAGAAGAGTACAAACATCTTTACTCACAGCTTTATACGATGCAGAGAGTTTATGACGTATGCAAGGGAAGAGGCAGTGTCAGTGACATGTTCTTAATATCAGGCTGGTTGCCAGATTCTTCGTTGGAAAACGTGCAGAAAACAGTCGAAACTGAGGCTCCCAACACTACTTTAATTATTGAAGAAACAAAGAATCTAATTTCCCACGGGATTAGGGTCCCGACTTTGCTTAAAAATAATTTTCTTTTTAGAGCATTCCAAGATATTGTTGCCATGTACAGCATCCCCTCTTATGGAGAGATAGATCCATCTCCTATAGTGGCTATATCTTTCATCTTATTTTTTGGTTTTATGTTTGGAGATGTTGGACATGGTCTCATGATTTATCTCGCTTCTCTCTTTATGGTAAAAAGCGGAAAAATGAAACGTTCTTTCGGTTTTGTTCTTAAATCCTCTGCCATAAGCTCCATGGTTTTTGGGCTTCTTTACGGAAGCGTGTTTGGATTAGAGAACATAATTAAGCCTCTCTGGCTCTCTCCGATGCACGACACAAATCGCTTAATTATAGTTGCGATTGCAATAGGTGTTTTCATGATTAGCTTGGGACTCTTCTTGAATATGATAAAACAATACAGAGACAGGGATTACGGGCGACTGTTGTTTGATGGGCAAGGACTTGCAGGGCTCCTTCTATACTGGAGCATAATTGCAATGGCTGCATTCAAAATGTCCGGCACAATAATTTCACCTACTACATCCAACTTCTTGAAGATTACTATATTGCTAATGATAGTTTTGATGGTTTTCCGAGACTTTCTGGCAAAAACTTTCCTCAAGCAGGAGGGAGAGAAAGAGTCAACTGCTCTGCTTGTGTTTGAAATTTTGCACAGTTTGCTCTCATTTGTGTCAAACACCGCTTCTTTTGTGCGTCTGGCAGCTTTTGCTCTTAACCACGTTGGACTCTCTGTTGCAGTTTTAATGCTGTCCGAAATGGTGCAAAATCTCCCGGGCGGAATAGTGATGAAGGGTATCATCTTTATTGCCGGAAACATCCTCATAGTTGGGCTCGAAGGCTTAATAGTCTTTATACAGACGCTGCGACTTCAGTACTATGAATTCTTCAGTAAATTTTATAGTGGCGGAGGCATTCCCTTTAAGCCGGTAAATTGGAAAAGAAACAGTGCTAAATATGTAGGCGATTCAAGTTAGATATGAAATATATAGTGAAAACAGCAAAAATTATAAAATTTTAAAATTAGAAAATGAAAGGGTGTTTTAGATGATAGGATTATCAATTTCTTGTATGGCTGTAGTTTCTATGATTACGATTGGATACGTTATGCACAAAAAAGGATATAAAGGAAATCGCACTATATACGGTGCAAGTATTGGAATATCTTCTTTATTGGTATTTTCCGGAGCAATATTGGCTCTAACGACTAGTCCGGCATTTGCCCAGGCGGCAGCTGCTCCGTTGGGATCCGGCGCTGGAATGGGTTTCCTTGCAGCCGCTATATCAACAGGGATTGCATGTTTAGGAGCAGGTCTTGCAGTCGCAAGTGTCGGCTCTGCTGCTCTCGGACTTGTAGGCGAGAAGCCTGAAATGCTTGGAACAACACTGATTTACATAGGTTTGGCTGAAGGTATAGCAATTTATGGAATTATCATATCTCTGCTTATCCTCGGACGCCTTCCGGGTTAAAAATGAAAGCATTTCTTGTGAGCGACAACCATGATTCTCTCGTAGGCATGAGGCTCGCGGGAATTCAAGGCTGTCTTGTTCGCACAGAAGAAGAGGCAGATGAAGCAATTAAAAAAGTCCTTAAACAAAAGGATATTGCGATTCTAGCCATAACGGAAAAAGCTGCAGCTCTTGCCGTAGAAATTTTACAGCAGTTGCGTGAACGTGCAGAGCTGCCTCTTGTAGTAGCAATTCCTGACAGGTTCGGCACCGAGCGCGGGGCAGACTTTCTCACACGCTACGTTCAAGAAGCAATAGGGGTGAAGATGTAATGAGAGAAGTGTCTAACAATAAAATAAATTCATTAAGAGACATAATTCTAGAAAAAGCGAACGGAGAAAAAGAAACTCTCCTTTCTGAATCTCATAGAGAGACAGAGGAATGGCTTACAAGAGAGACTGAAAAACTCCAAAAAGAAGTTGACCAGATTATACAGGAAGCCCATAAAAAGGCTGATGTCATCAGACGTAGGCACATTATGTCTGCAGAACGCGAGAAAGCAACAGCTATTTTGCGTACGCAGAACAGAGTTTTCTCTGACGCTTTGAATAAGCTACAGGATAAACTTGTACAGTTAAGAGATAGCAAAAGTTATGTAGACATCTTAACCGGCATGTGCGTTGAAGCGATTGAGTCTTTAAAGGATGTTGACTCTTTAACCCTTCGCCTTGCAACAGTCGATGCAGGATATGCAGATCAGATTATAGAAAAAACAAAAAAGATAATCCCAAATGTCACTCTCACTTTTGACAGGGAACCTGCGCCGATTTTGGGCGGATGCCGCATCTCTACTGCTGACAACAGCAGACAGGTCAATTTGGATTGGCAGAATATAGCACAAGAAATGGCAGATACACTTGCAGAACAGTTACTGCCTCTGCTTTAAGGAGGAATTTATTTGAGCTCGAAAATATATGAAGATCCTCAGAAAGTGGGAACTGTCTCCTATATAAATGGGCCTGTTATAAAAGCCGTAAACATGCGCAGTTTCGCAATGCACGAAGTCGTTCGTGTCGGTGAGAAAAAACTCATGGGCGAAATTCTAAATATGGAAGAAGACAGAGCCACGATACAGGTTTATGAGGATACAAGCGGATTAAAACTTGAAGAAAAGGTCTATGGAACCGGAGAACCCCTTTCAATCGAGACAGGACCGGGACTTATAGGGAGCTTTTTCGACGGCATAGGGCGCCCACTAGATGCTCTTTTAGAGAGTGAGGGTATGTACATATACCCGGGCACTACAGTCAACATGATTGACAGAGAAAAAACTTGGGACATAAATCCGACCGTGCAAGTTGGAGATTTAATTACTTCAGGGACTGTCTTAGCCACTGTGCAGGAGACAGAAAATCTGCTCCATAAAATTATGACTCCTCCAGGAATTGAAGGAGAAATAACTTGGATTATCTCGGCCGGAGAACACAAAGCGGGAGAAGATGTTGCAAAAGTCAAAGACGCATTTGGAAGAGAGATAACAATTCCTATTATTCGCCGTTGGCCGGTCAGAACTCCCAGACCGTACAGAGAGAGACTCCTGCCAAATGAACCGTTTATTACCGGACAGAGAGTCATAGATGGCCTCTTCCCCATTGCAAAGGGTGGAACCGCATGTATTCCAGGCGGATTCGGAACGGGGAAAACCGTAACACAGCATCAACTCGCAAAATGGGGAGATGCACAGGTGGTTGTATATATAGGCTGCGGCGAAAGAGGAAACGAGATGACGGACGTTTTGGAACAGTTCCCTGTCTTGGAAGACCCACGCACGGGACGTCCAATAATGGAGCGCACCATACTTATAGCCAACACTTCTAACATGCCCGTCGCAGCGCGAGAAGCATCAATATATACCGGCATAACCATCGCCGAATATTTTCGCGACATGGGGTATGACGTTGCAATTATGGCGGATTCAACTTCACGCTGGGCAGAAGCTCTCAGGGAACTCTCAGGAAGACTTGAGGAAATTCCCGCGGAGGAAGGCTTCCCGGCATATCTTCCAAGCAGGCTGGCCGAGTTCTACGAACGAGCCGGACGAGTCATCACACTTGGCGGAGAGACAGGCAGTGTAAGCGTTATAGGAGCAGTCTCACCTCCGGGAGGCGACTTCACAGAACCTGTTACAAGACATACAAAACGCTTTATACGCTGCTTCTGGGGCCTTGACAAGAGTCTTGCCAATGCGCGCCACTACCCCGCTATTTCTTGGATGGACTCATACAGCGAATATGCGGAAGAGCTGAATGAATGGTTTTGTACTAATGTAAATCAGCGCTGGGGAGAGCTGCGTGAATCGGCTCGAAACATCCTTGCGGAAGACAACAGAGTCCAACAGATTATCAAACTCGTTGGAGAGGACGTCCTGCCGGATGACCAAAGACTTGTGGCTTTCACAGCATTTCTTATAAAAAATGGATACCTTCAGCAGAACTCTTTTACACAGGACTCTTATTCTCCCCCTGAAAAGGGATTTGAGATATTGGATATAATTATAACCTTCCATACAGAAGCGATGAAGCTGATTCGCAAAGGAATTCCAATCTCACTCATAAAGGATGATGACTCTATCAACGCGATAACTCACTTGAGAGAGTTGGCTTCTGATGATGAGGAGGGCTTCCTTAATGTAAGAAAAAATATTAACAATCATTTAAAGCGAGTCGCTTCTGAACGCACCAAAAAGATAGGAGATATGTAGTCATGGCACAGCCTGAACATATTGGAGTAAAAAATATAAAGGGCCCTTTTGTCTTAGTCGAACACGCATCCGGCGTCGGATATGACGACCTTGTTGAAATAAAAGACAATCAAGGCAAGACTCGTCTTGGACAAGTCAGGATTCTTTCCGATCAAGCCGCATTGGTTCAAGTCTTTGCGGGAACGGAAGATCTGATCCCAAATACGACGAGGCTTCGCTTTCTGGGGCGGCCTCTGCAGGTGACACTTTCAAAGCACATGCTGGGTAGAACTTTTAACGGCCTGGGAGAACCGCGTGACGGATTCGGAGCTTTATTTGGCGGGGAAAAAGTCAATATAAATGGATTCCCTCTCAACCCTATGGCAAGAGAGTATCCAAAGAACTTTATTCACACAGGAGTATCTGCAATTGATACACTGACAACTCTTATTAGGGGACAGAAATTGCCTATATTCTCAGGCAACGGTTTGCCGCATAATCAGTTGGCAGTACAGATTGCAACTCAATCAAGGATTAGAGGTTCAGAGGACTTCTCCGTCGTATTTGCCGGAGTCGGAATAAAACATGATGACGCGACATTCTTGACGCAGGAACTTTCTTCACGCAGCAACAACAATAATATAGTTACTTTCTTGAACCTGGCAGATGACCCGGTAATAGAGAGGATAGCAACTCCTCGTATGGCTTTGACAACCGCGGAATATCTAGCCTATGAATTAGGACATCACGTTTTAGTTATAATAACTGATATGACAAGCTACTGCGAAGCTCTTCGTGAGCTCGGAGTTGCCGCGGGAGAAGTCCCCAGTCGAAAAGGCTACCCAGCATACCTTTATAGCGACTTGGCTTCTCTGTATGAAAGAGCCGGAGTGGTTAGAGGCAAAGAGGGAAGCGTTACACAGATTCCCATTTTATCTATGCCAAACGATGACATAACACACCCCATTCCTGACCTTACAGGATTTATAACGGAAGGGCAGATTGTCATCTCTCGCGACCTCGATGCCAGAAACATCTATCCTCCGATAGACATACTGACAAGCCTCTCGCGTCTCATGAAAGACGGAATAGGAAAGGGCTACACAAGAGAAGACCACCCAAGCGTATCGAGCCAGCTATTCGCTTCATATAGCAGGGTCCAGGAAGTCCGAGCTCTGGCCGGAGTCGTAGGTGAGGATGAACTTTCAAAAGCGGACAAACAGTCGCTTGTATTCGGGAAACTCTTTGAAGAGAAATTCTTGAAACAGGGGAAAGAGGAAGACCGAGAGATCGGCTCCTCGCTTGATATGGCATGGGAAATCTTGTCCTCTCTGCCAAAAAGCGAACTCACACGTCTCTCTATGGATGAGATTGAGGAGTATATTAAGCAGTAAAATAGTTTTATTTTTTTAATTTACCAATAAATAATCCCTTAAACGTCTCAATTAAATGAGTTAGGTTTAAGGGATTTTACTTTTAGTTGTATATGAAATATAAGGATAACTTTTTACAAATATTCAATTTTGGGGACGGCTTCTGCCAGTATTTTTGTGTAGGGGTGTTTCGGTGAAGAAAGAACTTCTTCTGTGCTTCCCGCTTCGCAAATTTTGCCGTCTTTCATGACGATAATATTTTTAGCCACTCTTCCGGCAAGCATCAGGTCGTGTGTTATAAAGAGCATAGACATTCCGGATGTTACACAGTCGTCAAGGATCTCTATTATCTCGCCCCTTGTCGAAACATCTTGCATTGACGTCGGCTCATCACAAAGAAGCAATCGCGGTGAAAGCATGAGAGCTCTGGCTATCCCGACACGCTGTCTCTGACCGCCTGAAAGGTTGACGGCTCTGGATGAAAAGATTCGCTCTGACTCAAGGCCTAGTGTATTTAAAAGAGAGATCGCCCTCTCTCTTCTCTCATTTTTGCCCATTGAGCTCTTCGCTATGACAGCCGGCTCAATTACAGAATCCAGTACAGTAAGCCCGGGCGGAATGGCTCCATATGGATCCTGCTGTATATAGCCACACATGCGTCTTAGTTCATTGTATTCAGAAAATGATATGGCATCTGTTGAACGTCCAAAGAGATTAACACTTCCGGCACCTCTCTCTACAAATCCCATTATGGCTTTCATGAGCGTTGTCTTCCCACTTCCGGACTCCCCAACAATCGCAAGAGTGTCCCCCTCTGCAAGAGAGAGTGAGACTCCGTCTACTGCAGTGTGAACAGCTGACGCTTTAGATTTGAATCGAACAGTCAAATCTTTTACTTCTAAGACGTTATTCATCACATTCTTCTCCGTCATATATCATTTTTCGTCCACCCTTTATAACATAAACAATATGAATCTTCTTCATAGTATCGCCTCGACAAGCGCTCTTGTATGAGGGTCTTTGGGATTTCTGATAATCTCCTTGGGAGAACCCTCCTCTACCAACAATCCATTTTTCATTACAAGGAGTTTTTCGCAGAGAGTTGCAGCCACGGGTAGATCATGAGTTATAAGAAGCACAGTCAGCCCTTTTTCTTTGCTGAGTCGTTCTAAAAGTTTTAAAATTCCGGACTGAGATACAACGTCAAGTGCTGTTGTTGGTTCGTCCGCAAATAGAAGGGATGGGGAGCAAGCCAATGCAAGAGCTATTGCCGCGCGCTGCTTTTGTCCGCCGGATAATTCGTGAGGATATCGTTTTTTTATAGAAGCTTCCAACCCCACTTCCTCAAGCAGGCCATCTATCTTTTTATCCGCATCTTTGCCACCCATGTTCAAATGTCTCTTTAAGACTTCGTTCACGTGATGTCCGATTGTTATTACCGGCGTAAATGAGTTGAGAGCTCCTTGAGGGACTAGTGCTATCTCTTTCCACCTGAGCTTCCTTAACTTGTCTTCGCTCATATTCAGGATATTTTCTCCTTTGAACAAAATCTCGCCTTCAGTTTTTGCGCCGTCAGGCAAGAGGCCTAGAGAAGCTGTGACAATCGTACTTTTTCCGCTTCCAGACTCGCCTACCAGTCCTGTAAAAGCTCCTTTTTCAAGACGAAAAGAAACCCCACACACGGCATCGCTAGTAGAATTTTTATATCTTACTTTTAGATTTTTTATTTCAAGCATTTTTATCACTTCCAAGCCTTGGATCTATCAGCTCTTCCAGGTAGCGGCCTATATCCATGAAGATTAAGCACAGTATAACGATACCGATACCGGGAGGCAGAAGCAGCCACCAAGCTCCCTCGGTGAAAGCTCCAAAAGAGTGAGCCTCATGAAGCATCCTCCCCCAGGATATTAACCTTGGATCGGATAGTCCCAAGAAGGCAAGCGATGCTTCCGAAAGAATGGCTCCGGGAACGCCAAGTGCGATATTTGCAAGGAGAATCGGAGCTGTCTCTGATATCAAATGTCTGCGCAAAATATAACTTTTTTTTGCGCCTAGTGCTTTTAATCCTTCAACCCATGCACTTTCTCTAACAGTGAGTATAAGAGAACGTACGGAGCGAGCCGTACCCATCCAGGAGAAAATTGAGAGTATCAAAACCAGTTGCCAGAGTCCCTTGCCCCATATTCCGGCAAGCACCATTAGAATCGGAAGAGTTGGAATAGATAACAGTATATCGACAGTACGCATTATGAGAGAATCAATGAGTCCGCCTGAATAACCTGCAAGAAGTCCAAAGCCGAGTCCCAGAACTGTCGCTATAATCGTGGCGGAAATTCCCACCAAAAGAGAGGTCCTTATTCCATATATGAGAAGTCTAAAAACGTCTCTTCCCCTCTGATCTGTGCCAAGCAAGCCCTGCCTCTTCCCCGGCAGAGAAAGTTTAAGCTCTGAAAAAGTGGCTCCTTCTACTGTTATTGAATACTTCCCTTTTTCGGGGAAGAGGTGATCTACGCTCTTGCCTATGAGAGGCAGGTCTAAAGCTTGTTTGAATATCATGTCTCTCCCATCCATGTTTATCCAGTAAAGCTCCTGTCCAGCAAGCTCAGCAAGAGTGTAGCTCTTTTTCGGAGTATTCCAACTTATGACAACTGTTTTATCCGGTTCGGCTTCAATCTTCCCGGCCAGAGAAAAAATAGCGGGCGGAAATTTTTTCCATTCAAATTCCAACTTATTTTCTGTAATATCGAAATAAGTGGACGCAGGGAGCTTTAAGTTCCAAAATATCGGTCTTGCAAAGGGAGCTCCAACGCTGTCAGAAGGATGCCCTTCGAGAAAAAATGGAAGAAAAGCTCCGACAAGAGCGATTATTATAAAAGAAATTATGCTCTTTCTTTTAAGCAAGGCCATCATTGGTTTTTCCCTTCTATTCTGACTCTAGGGTCGGCCAGCCCGTATATTATGTCAGCAAACAGATTCGAAATTATGGTTATGAGAGCCAGTAGATAGAATGCGGCTCCGGCAGAGGGATAGTCATGACCGGAAACGGCTTCTAATAAAAAGGTTCCTATTCCATAAAGTGAGAAGACAGATTCGGTTATCACTGCTCCCGAAACAAGTCCCGGGACAGACATCAGAAGTATTGTCAGTATCGGAGGAAGTATAGTTCTAAAGGAGTGCCCGTAAACAACTCTTTTTTCAGAAAGCCCACGAGCCCTCGCCATTAAGACGTAGTCCTCTCCAAGCACACGCACCATAAGATTGCGAACATAGAGTGCCCAGCCGCCAAAGCCCATGAGAGTAAGGGAAATAACGGGAAGAGCCATGTGCCAAATGTAATCTATTACTATGGCTGTCGCCTCTGTAGGGGGAGGCACGGATAGGCTACCTCTTAATGGGAATAGAGGAAAAGTGCGAGCCAATAGCATTAAGAGAACCAGCTGCACAAAAAATCCGGGAAATGATGCAGTAATAGCTCCCAATCTCAGGACGAGCTTTTCAAGTTTCTTACCTCTGTTTAAGGCCGCTTTTATTCCAAGCCATATACCAAGAACTGAGGAGAAAAACATGGAGAGGGACATCAGAATAAGAGTTGCAGGAAGTCTAGAGAGAAGTTCTTCCCAGACAGGCCTTCTGCTTAAAAACGAGAGTCCAAATTTAAACGTCAACATCTGCTTTATATAGATAAAAAATTGTTCTTTTAGCGGTTTGTCCAAACCGTAAAGCTCTCTTAAAAGTTCTTTCGCTTCCGGAGAAAAGCTTGGATCAATAATCGTACTTACTGCATCTCCCGGCATTATACGAAAGAGCAGAAAATTAAGCACAAGAACGGCCGCTAAAACCGCGATAGAAGAAAATAGTCGTCTAAGAAACCACTTTGAACTCATTTCATGCTCCTTTTGGGATTTGAGAGCATCCGATAATATTTGTTCTTTTCCATCATCACATACTCTCCCGCTTTATAAGTTTCGAGTTTAAAAGGACCGGATCCAATCAAACCGTAGGGGCCAGAATCAACGCTTTTTTCCAAGGGGTTCCAGTTCTGCCAATCTTTTATCTCATTAAGAACTTTTTGTGGAATTATCGGGAGCGATCCTATTTTGTTAAGATGCCAATAACTTACATTGCTCATTCTAACGACTAGCTTTCCGTCCGCTGAAACTTCTGTTGACTCAACGTCTTTAACTGAATCGTAAAAACGAGGCACTTGGTTTTTTTTGAGAAAATCTATCGTTTTTTTAACGTCATAAACAGTCAGAGCAGAACCATCATTCCATTTAAGATTGTCCTTGATTTTAAATGATAGCTCAGTCTGCCCGGCCCCATCTGCTCCAACTGTGCGCACTTCCCATGATTCAGCCAGTGCCGGCATATCTTCTAAGGTAAAGGGGTCTGTGCCTATCATGCCCTCATATATCATCCCCAGTACTTGCCAGGCATATGCACTGCTGGCTACAAATGGATTTAAATTGCGCGGTTCCTCGGCAAGCACCATGTTGAGAGCTCTCATCTTTCCATCTTTTGGCTCTGCCATCATCATAGTCCAAAAGTTATCCGCAGTTATTTTGTCTGTTGTCAGGATATTTTTCCATTTTTTTGAAACTGCCGCGACTGAAAAGCGGCTGTATATTGGGATTGAGGGTACTATGTCTGAAAGCAGTTTTTGAGCTTTTTCAGAAGCTACCTCAGCTTCGGCTTTGTCACTTGCAAAACGCAGCTCATGAAGAGCTTCGTCCAGCTTGACATCATTTGCACCCGTTACGTTGTACCCTCCCTCTACATCCATCACACTGTGGTAAAAGGAGTAGAGAGAATCAGGATTGCGCCCCATACCCCATGCAAGAACTGCCAAAGAATAATCTTTACGGTCTAGCTTTGAAATCATCACGGAGAAATCCATGGGCTCTACTTCTACCGGAAAACCTACGGCATGCAGTGAATCGGCTATCTGTTCTGCAAGCTCCGCCGTTGTTGGCGCCACTCTTGCAAGAGGTGTGAGAAGTTTTAACCTTGGAATGGTCTTTCCTTCCGGAGTCACGAGAGTACCGGCCAAATTCCACGAATAGCCAAGTGATTTTAACTTGGCACGTGAAGCCTTGCGATCAAAAATTATTTTCCCGCTCTCAGGAAGAGCCCAAGGAGAAACAGGGGGCAGCCATGTATTTATTGGTTCACAATATCCGGAATATATAGTCCTTACGATATTATTCCTGTCCAGTGCCTGTGCTGCCGCTTGTCTTACATATTTGTCATCCCAAGGAGCTGCTTTGTTGTTGAAAAGAAGGAAGAATGCATGAAATCCTCGTGCAAGAGACATGCTTAGATTGGGGTCACGGCTTAATCTGTCTATATCAGACGGTAGAGCCATATCTCCCATTATATCTATCTCTCCCTTTTGAGCCGCCAATATTTGAGCATCTGAATTTCTTATGATAACCATGCAAAGTTTGTCTATTCGGGGACCATATACTTTTTGCGGATCAAAACGTTCAAGAGAATTTGAATAATGCGGAATAAACAATAGAAGTGTTAGGGATATGATAATCCTTGCTGTATTCTTTTTTGAGATTGTTTTTTTGATAAAAGCTAAAATTCTTTTCAATTTACTGCGTCCTTTTCCGTCTTTATTATTATTTCATTCAAAGGCAGAGTTTTGCCTGATATCAGTTTTATTAAAAGTCGGCCTGCTTGTGCTCCTGTTTCAAAAGTTGGGATAAAGTATCCTCCATCTGATAAAAGAGCAATTGCTCCAGGCCTTTTAAAACCAAGCGTCAAAGTAGGAACGATTATTTTTTCGGGAAAATTGTCGACGTCGCTAATTATCATGCCCTCGACACATCTGTCTGCAAGTTTTGTATATTCGTATATTGCACGGCGCTTATCGCCGCTCGTACATTTTAGTAAGATGTCATATTTATAGTTTGAGAGAGAGCGATCCAACCCGGACATGAAGTTTGCAACCCAATCTTCATTAATCTCTTTTACCACTACTCCTATAAAACCGCTTTTGTTGGTGGAAAGAGAACGTGCATTGAGATCGGGGCGATAATTTAGTGCTCGCACCGACTTCATGACTTTTGTGCGAGTTTTTTCTGAGATTCTAGAATCTCCTCTGAGTACGCGGCTAACCGTAGCTTTGTCGACTCCCGCATGTTCAGCTACCTGAGTCATAGTTACTTTCATCGCCCAACCTCCAGATGCAACCGATTGTACCATTATAGAATATCCCAATCTCTTGGTCGAGTATATAAAATACGGATATTAATTCCTGCTTGTCTCATATAAAGATTTTGTCTTTTTACAGTAAGCTTGTTTTCACTGTAAGTCTTTCTACCTTGACAAAGTGTACTTATCCCCCGATAATGCATGATTGTGGTTTTAAGAAAACCGTATAAAACAATAGCTCAGAAGAGCTTTCGCTGTTGCACAAACATCCTTCCGCATTTTTCATCTGCTTTACCGGGAAGAACTACTTTTTGTAACCTTACTCTGGTTGCGCCACGTAGGGATATTAGCAACGGCGCAATTGGGGGAGGAAATCCAATAATGAATGTAGAAACAAAAACAAAATTCGCAGATTATAATTTGCGAAAAGAGCTTGTTATTGCTCTTGAGAAAAAAGGCTTTGACACACCGTTGCCGGTGCAGGTCAGAGTTTTGGAAGATGAGACGCTAATAGACAACGATATTATCGTTCAGGCAAGAACTGGCTCAGGTAAAACCCTGGCTTTTGCACTGCCACTGATTAATATTATGGACACAAGCAAGAGAGAGCCGCAGATAGTCGTACTATCGCCGACACGTGAACTTTCACTGCAAATAGCAAGAGAGTTTACTTGGGTTGGTGTGGGAAGCGGAGTACGTGTCGCCACTTTGGTTGGAGGCATGGATATGGGAAGACAGATTCGTTCTCTAAACGAAGGAGCGAACGTCGTTATAGCAACACCGGGACGACTTCTTGACCATATCAGACGCGGTACTTTCAAAGGAGGTACAGTGACAAGCGTCGTTCTGGACGAAGGTGACAATATGCTTGACATGGGCTTCCGCGAAGAGCTTGAAGGGATACTTGAAGCTATGCCTCAAGCAGAAAGAACATGGCTTTTTTCGGCCACTATGCCGAGAGAAGTTGTGAACCTCGCAAAACGCTATCTTGATGCTCCAATAAAAATTACACTCGTCTCTGACGTCACAACACATGAAGATATTACACAAAAAGCATATATAATCCCTTCACGCAAACGCTTTGAAGGGCTAACAAATGTACTTATATGGGAAAACCCTAGCAAATCTCTTCTTTTCTGCGGTACAAGAGTTGAAACACAGACCATAGCAGATAGACTTTGCGACATCGGTTTTAGAGCAACTCCAATACATGGAGATATGAGCCAAAGAGAGAGAAACACAGCACTTTCAGCTCTCAGAGGCGGCAGAGTTGATATTCTAGTGGCGACAGACGTTGCGGCCAGAGGACTAGATATAGACGCTGTAAGCCATGTGTTCCAGTATGGCATTCCTCAGAACATAGAGTCTTTCGTTCACCGCAGCGGACGCACAGGTCGTGCCGGACATGAAGGAAGCAATATGCTTCTACTTACGGCACGTGAAGCACGGCAATTTAAATATATGGAGCGCAGCGCCAATTCAAAATTAAAATTAGAATGGCTGCCTGCGCCCGATGCTGAAGAAATTGAAGGTCAGTCGCGTGTACGTTTTGAAGAAGAAATCCTCGAATGCGGCATTGAATCAGAAGAGTTTCAAACTTGGAGCGATGAGCTTTTTAAACGCGACGATGCATCCCTTATCTTCACCGGATTGCTTGCAAAAGCATATGGAGATCAGCCGTCCGGCTACTCCATTCGTTCAGACGTAGAATATGAGATGGACCGAGAGAAACGCAGTGACGGAGGACGTGACAACGGACGCAGACAGGGACGCTCTACTGCTGCCCCAGTTCGCGACAGAGACAGCAAAGAACGCTTCCAGCGCAGGAAGATGACTGGTGGAATAGCCGTCAATTTCTCAGTGGGACGTTCTGACGGATGGGAAGTAGGACCACTCCTCGGGTTCCTATGCCGCAATATCGGTATAGGCCGAGAGGATGTAGGAAATATCAGACTTCGCGATACAAGCGTTACTGTCGAACTATCCGCCAAAGCCGCATCCCTTTTTGATGCACGTAAGGATCGCCTTGTTCGCGAAGGGCTCACGCCAAGTTCAGTTCGTACCATAACGGAGCAGAGTGACGGAGGACGTCGCAGTTCATCCGGAGAAGGGCGCGTATTTAACAGAGATCGCAGAAGCGATGGAAACAGAGATGGAGATCGCAAGAGAAGACGTTTTAAATAATTCTTTTTCCCGCAGTTTTCTGTAATAAATAAAACAAAGACAAAGGTACATTTTAATTATTTAAATTGTACCTTTTTTATAGCAACTGCAAGTGATATACTTGAAAGACAGTAATAAACTAAATTCTTAAAGGAGAGGTTATATTGTTAAACAGAATCGCTCTTGCCGGCTGCGGCAACGTTGGCACCGCCCTTTTAGAAATTCTTTACGATAAAAAAGATAATCTGTATGAAAAGTTTGGATTCAAATTCAAAGTTACTATGATTACAGACCTTGTAAAAGGCACAATAATAGATCCGGACGGGCTTGACCTTCAAAAAGTTTTACACGCAATCAATACTTATAATTCATTTGAGGGATTCACCCAGTTCGAAGGCTCCTTCTCCGAAATGTTAGATGCATCACGAGCCACTATGTTGGCTGAAGCTACACCAACAAATTTAGAAACCGGAGAACCTGGCCTTTCTCATATCAAAACAGCTCTCGCGAAAGGCATTCACGTCACAATGACGAACAAAGGGCCGATAGCTGTTGCCATGGACGAACTTCAAGAATTAGCAAAAAAACATAACGCAAAGATGCGCTATGAGGGCGTAATAATGAGCGGAACTCCTTTAGTCCACATGATACAAAGCGGTTTGGCAGGCTGTACCATTGAAAAAGTTGAAGGCATCTTGAATGGAACAACGAACGTAATCCTCACAGAGATGGAGCATGGGTCTTCTTATGATGAAGCCTTAAAAAAAGCTACAGAATTGGGTTATGCAGAGGCGGATCCTTCAATGGACGTACACGGCTGGGATTCAGCCGTAAAAATTTCGATAATAGCTTTAATCCTTTTTGATGAAAAAATACCGGTAGATATGATAGATCGTGAAGGAATAACACATATCACGGAAGAAAAAATAAAGCAAGCTAAAGAGCGAGGCAATAAAATAAAGCTCATCTCCGGAATAAAATATACCCAGAGCGGCCTTCATGCTTATGTCGCACCGATGGAGATCCCACTTTCACATCCCCTGGCTGGGATTGACGGAGCGACAAACGCCGTAACACTAACAACGGACAACCTGGGCGAAGTCACTCTGACCGGACCGGGAGCGGGAAGAAAAGAGACTGGACAGGCTCTCCTTGCAGACTTAGTTGCAATGGCTAAATAATTTAAAAGATTAAAATATTTAAACAATAAAAAGAAGGTTCCTGCTGCCGTAGGAACCTTCTTTTTTATTAATGCATCTTAATAAGAAGCTATTTTACTTCTTCAACTCTCCGGATTTTATCTTCAAGTCAAAATCTTTGGTGAGTTTTTTGAGTTCTCTGCTCAACAGCAACAGCCCTATAAGGTTGGGTATTGTCATAAGTCCATTTAGAGTATCGGAAAGATCCCATAAGTTGTTAAGTACGGCAGCTCCGCCCCATCCGCCAAGAACTATCAAGATTATCCAGAAAATCTTAAATGGTTTAAGCAGATAGTGTCCTTTGCAGAGATAGACAAGAGCTGTTTCAGCATAGTAGTACCAACCGAGAATCGTTGAAAGTGCAAAGAGAGCGAGTCCCAATGCGAGAATGATGGTTCCCGTTCCCCCAAGAGTTGTAGAGAAGGCTGAAAGTGTAAGCTGTGCTCCCGTAAGTTCCGGCTGGCTTGTGATTACGCCTGAAGCCAAAATTGTCATTGCCGTAAGAGTACAGACGATAATGGTGTCTACAAATACTTCAAAGATACCGTAAAGTCCCTGACGAACCGGGTGATCAACCTTAGCCGTGCAGTGAACCATAGGTGCTGAACCAAGTCCAGCTTCATTTGAAAAGACGCCTCTGGCGATACCTTTTGTAATTGCGACTTTTACAGCCCAACCTGCTACTGCGCCGGGGATTGCCATCGGATCGCCGAATGCTCCCTGGAACGCCATAGAGATAGCAGCTGGTACTTCTGCCGCATGTTTAAACACAACTGCAAATGCTCCGATTATGTAGAAAATGGCCATAAAGGGAACAAGATAAACTGTGACTGTCGCTATTCTTGTGAGTCCTCCCCAGACCACGAGTCCTACTACGAAAGCGAGAACAATAGCTGTATAAAGATGAGGTATTGCGAATGCGAGATAAATTCCTTCGGCCGTTGAGTTGGATTGAACTGCGTTTCCTATTCCAAATGACGCCAAGAATGCGAATAGGGCAAAAATAACTGCGAGCCATTTCATCCCTAATCCTTTTTCAAGAATATACATTGTTCCGCCGCGATAGGCTCCAAGTGCGTCCTTCTCACGATAGTGAACAGCCAGAGTAACTTCACAGAACTTGGTTGTCATTCCGAATAAAGCAGAAATTAACATCCAGACTAGAGCACCGGGACCGCCAAGATGGAGTGCTGTCGCAACTCCGGCGATATTACCGGTTCCTACTGTGGCTGCGAGAGCCGTAGCCATGGCAGCAAAAGAAGATATATTCCCATCTTCTAAGCTTTTGTGTCTAATCCTCCCAATTACTTCACGCAGCATAAGACCAAAATAGCGAATCTGTGGAAATCCGAGATAAATCGTGAGCCAAATTCCTGTGCCAACGATTAACGTTAACATCCATGGCCCCCATACGTAGCTGTTTACAACGTCATTAATCTTCCAAAATAAATCCAACATTAATTCCCTCCCTATTCCTGATGTAGTTCTACAAATAAAATTAGATACGATAATTATGATATTGCGTAAATTACGCAGAGAATATCATCTTATCGTCACTCTGTCTATAAAAAAGTGAATATTTGGTTTAAAATTTAACGTTATAAAAATAAAAAGTTTAAAATATGAAAGAATTTATTTGAAAAATCAAAAATAATTACATTTTTAAACAGTTATTTTCTTTACTTATACTTATGTATATTATTATTATTGCAAAATAAAGGGGCGCTCTTTAAAAGAGCGCCCCTTTAACGATATAACGTTTATATAAATTATCTAGACTTTCAGCCTTCCGTTTTCATCGAAATCTTTAAGAGATTCCGCAACGACTTTGCTGAGGCCGATTAGTGCGATAAGGTTGGGGAAGACCATTATTCCGTTAAAGAAGTCTGCGAGCTCCCATACCAATTCCAACTTCAAAGCTGAACCCAAGAAAACAAATCCCACGACAATAAGACGGTAGGGGGTTAAGCCCTTTGCACCGAAAAGGTATTTGATATTCTGTTCACCGAAGAAGTACCATGCAATAACCGTGGAGAAAGCAAAGAAGAAGAGACAAATTGCAACAAACGGAAGACCCATGCTTCCCAGTCCGGCTGTGAAGGCGTTCTGAGTGAGGGTTATGCCGCTGGTGCTTCCATCAATTACTCCTGTGACAAGTATTACAAAAGCTGTCATGTTAAGAACGAAGAAAGTGTCTATAAAAACTCCGACTATTGCTGTAAGTCCCTGCTCTGCAGGATATTTTAACTTGGCTATGGCATGAGCATGAGGAGTTGAACCCATTCCTGCCTCGTTGGAAAAAAGTCCGCGAGCGACTCCGTAACGAATGGCTTCCTTCATTGATGCCCCGATAAGACCGCCTGTCGCTGCTGCAGGGTTGAGCGCTCCTACAAATATCATTTTAAATGCGGGAATAATCTGTGAAGCATATGTAATTAAAATATAAGTTCCGCCCAAAAGGTAGAGAGCTGCCATGATGGGAACCATTTTCTCTGTCAAAGATGCGATTCTGCCCAATCCACCGAAGAAAACAAATCCGGAGAGAAGTGCAATCGCTGCTCCGACCGCAAGTTTGTTAAATCCAAATGCATTGTTGAAAGCATCAGCTATTGAGTTTGACTGAACCATGTTGCCAATGAAACCGAGAGCTATGATTAAAGCTACTGAGAAGAATACGGCCAACCATTTGCAACCAAGTCCTTTAGTGATGTAATATGCAGGACCTCCGACAACAGAGCCTGTCGTCTCATCCTTGCCTTTGTACGTCTGTGCAAGAACGGCTTCCGCAAAGATTGTCGCCATTCCAAAGAATGCAGCAAGCCACATCCAAAATATAGCTCCAGGCCCTCCCAATGCAATTGCAGTCGCCGCTCCGGCAAGGTTTCCTGTCCCGACCTGTGCCGCTACTGCTGTTGCAAGAGCTTGGAAAGAGCTCATTCCATCTTTGCCGGCTCTTTCTCCAAAAAGAGTGATTGAACCGAAGGTGTTTTTTACAGCGCGCCCAAATTTACGTATTTGAACGAAGTTTAAACGCAGTGTGAAATAAAGTCCGGTACCGCAAAGAAGGGGTATCAAACAATAAAGTCCCCAGATAAAACTGTTTGCCTTGCTAAAAAACTCTGTCAAAGAATCCATATTAACATCTCCTATTTTATTTTTTAATAAAGAGTATTGAGAAGCCAGTACTCTTTAAAAGGGACACAATTTGCTAAGTTCACCGATATATTTTTACATAAATAGCATTGGATGACAAGATTTTCCGTAAGGTTCTTATAATTTCTACTAATTTGAGCTTTGCCAGAAAGAAGAGAATTTCGCATATTCAGAACCATCTTCAATATGTCGCAAAGAATGGAGAAAAGACACTCCATTTTCTGACCCAACTTCCTCTGTTAGACAGAGTACTCTTGTTCTTGGAATGGGTCTTAAGAATTCTCCCTCTACATGCATGGGAACCATATTTTCGGGCACTTCCTTCGGAACTGTGTCTAATGCCCAACTGAAATAAACGGCATGATTGACATGGTCATTTACGTCCAGGTCTTGCCAGCGAACTTTCCAGTTCTCTTCTATTTGCGGAGTTTTAAGATCGGGAATTTTTACATCTTTCGGCAGGTTTTCTGATATCTGCTCTTTAAAGGCACTCTTGTAAGCAGATTTGTCCAAACGTAGGGGACGGTTCTTTAGAAGGTCTATCAGCACCCACCAAGTAAATGCTGAGCCTAAAAAGTCTCCCTTAGAATCCCAGAATTGGAATGTGCGAAGAGAAAATAGGTTTCTGTATGGTTCAGCGTAAGTTTTTATTTTTATGAAACCGGACTCTTTGGTTGGGTATTTTTTTATATCCAACCTATATTTCCGGAGAACCCAAGTTATATTGTCTTCAAGTGTTTGACGGACGGAAAGATTGTATTTTGACGCGTCTATATCTGCCATCTCCTGAAACATTTCTAGCAAAACATTGAACTTTAATCGACCTCTGGGGTCTATTCCGCTAAAAGGAATCTCGTTGTCTATTTCCGTCATTTTTTTCTCCTAGACTTGTTATAAAATTATAAAAATAAAAGGAATGATTAATTATAACATCTCCAAATATAACCGAACTTTAATAAAGTTTCACATATACATTTCCTGACCTTTTATCACCAACACTTGACATCATACTAAAGTGATTGTATCATTCCGTTAATGCACAAAAAACAGCCGAGGGAGGTTTCAGAGTATGGTCAATGCAGTATTTTCCAATGTTTACTATTATGCTTACTCTTATCCTCGTTGCCTTAGAGCCTCGGGTGTTGTGGTGTTTTCTTCGGAGTAAAGCGTAACTTTAACAATAGCTTGATAGACTTCTAAGACCGCCGCCCTGAGGGGCAGCGGTCTTTTTTTATATATTTCTACCAAAAAATAACAACTTAAGTATTCGCTCCAACAACAGAAAGGGGTCATTAAAATGGGTTCAGCAGATCTTTGGGTTCTATTTTCAGGCAGTTCACTTCTCGTAAGTACAGTTTGGTCGGCAGTCACAATTATCGTAAGGGATGGCAAGTAAGATGAATAACATCATCTATGCACCTCTTTGGCTTGCCTATGCGATTATGCTCGTTGCGATAGCCAAATACTTTAGAGGGAAAGACAATCTACTCCCCGGTAAGGTCGGAGTTGTGGTTCAGGCATTTGCATATGTAGCCACTTATATTTCAGCCGTTGCTCTTGTAGGGTTCGGCGGACTTTGCTATATTTTCGGAATGCAAATGCTTCTCATTGCAGCAGGAAATGTCTGGTTGGGAACTTGGTTCGTCTATCGCTATCTTGCGTGGCCGACGAGAGTTTGGCAGGAAAAGCTAAACTCAAAGACTCCGGCAGAGCTTCTTGCAAAAGCTTATGAATCTCCGAAGTTGCAGGTTTTCATAGGGCTCATCTCCACAGTTCTTCTTGTTATATATGGCTCAGCTGTGTTTAAAGGGGCCGCAGTCATGGTGGCTGAAGTTCTGCATATCGGCGTAAACACAGCTCTCGTTTCGCTTGCTTTCGTTGTCGGAATAAGTGTCATATGGGGAGGACTGAGAGGCGTTCTATACACCGAAGCCATACAGGGGTTCATAATGTTTATCGGCATAGGAGCTCTTCTTGTTGCCCTACTATCTGCAATGGGAGGTCCCGTGGCAGGGATCAAGGCTCTCGCTGCACTACCTCCAACGAAAGAGGCTAACAACGGATTTTTGGCTCTAAGCAGCGGCCCCGGAGGGTTAAACATTATATTTCTTACACTTGTAACTTCCGTAGGAATTTGGGCACAGCCACAACTTATTCAAAGACATTTTGCTTTGAAGAGTAGAAATGACAGTACAAAAATAGTGCCCTTTGCCATGCTAGCCCTCTCCGTAGTGGTCGGGGGCGCTTATTTTGCAAGTGCCTTATCCAGAGTTTATCTTGGTGGAGGGATGACAAATCCGGACAGTATTGTCCCCACGCTGGTTGGCAAACTTTTGCCCACATTCGGACAGCACCTGTTTGCTCTTGCCATAGTTTCTGCTTCACTTTCAACAGCATCGGCCCTTCTTCATATTGCAAGTGGAAGCCTTGGACATGACGTACTTAAAAAAGATCTTTCCGGTTGGAGATGGAGAACCATAGTTGTACTTTGCACTATAGCCAGCTGTCTCTTCGCACTAAAAAGCTCATCAATAATTGCTCTAATCTGTGCAACAAGTTGGACTCTGCTTGCCTGTGCAATCATTGTGCCCTATCTCGCACTGTTGATCCAAGGGCCTAAAGCCGGACCGAACGCTGCTTTTATGTCTTCAGTGTGCGGTTTTGCAGGAACTGTTGCATGGTATCTTCTAGCATACAGATCAACTTCAATAGGCTGGAGCGGACTTTCTGTACCCGGAATATTGGGAGTCATTCACCCCATAGTTGCGGGAACTCTAGCATCTTATATAGCCTTTTTGCTGTTTACAAAGAAAACCGCAAGAAAAACTGAGGCAAACAGTGTTTGATTTCATAACAAGCAAAAGCTATAAATAAAATAATTAAGAAAAACACTTTCTGTTGAGTAAGTATATTTGTATAAAAACTCCTTTTACATAAATGATATAATGACAAAATGAAAATAAAAATGAGGGAGTTGTCTCTTTGTCAATAAAGTACAAAACTCGGATATCTCGTGGAAGCTGTCCGATGCCGGAATTTTTAGAAAAATATGTAGACCCGCCGGTCTTTATGGAGTATTGCAAAGTATGCACAAACTACAAAAAAAGGTGGTCCTGCTCGCCTCTAGACATAGAGCCTTTGAGTTTCCTGAGCTCTTACAGTGATATCAGGCTCTTTGGACTTGAGATTTTTCTTGATACAAAGATGTTGGAGGGGGTCGTCTGCGAGGCGTTTGACGTGCCAAAACAGATAGACGACATTCTAGACGTAGAAAAAAAGCGGTTGACTAATTTTTTGATAAGAGAGGAAAAGAAAATTCCGAAAAGCCAATATCTTTTTTCCGGTGCATGTGAAATCTGTACGACATGCACAAGAATTGATGAAAACCCATGTAGATTCCCTGAGAGAATGCGCTACTCGATAGAAGCGGTCGGTGCAGACATGTCAAAAATATCAGAAGAGATACTGGGCATAAAAGTCTTATGGATGAAGGGCGCCACCATACCGGAGCATCTGACACTCATATCGGGTCTGCTAATAAAATAGAAACTATCTTTAAATAAGACAAAGAGCCTCTCCCGTAGGAGAGGCTCTTTTATTTTCTTTTTTGATTCTATTAAAACTTCATCGTGTAACCTAATGAGACTATATTAGTGAAACCGCTGTGCAGCTCTGCTTTCTCGTAATCTAATCCGGCAAGCTTTGAGTAAACTGGTCTCTCTCCTGCCCAAATACCGCTGTAAGCGAGAGTCCATTCGCTTTTGTCGTTGGGGCGATACTTAAATCCGAAGCTCGCTCTATGTCGGTCTCCCGTAGGCACCATAAAGTCCATAGTCTTTTCTGGAATGGGGCTCTGATCCCAGACATATCCGCAGAGAAAACTCCATTTTGAACTCAGCTGATGCTCAAGTCCGATACCGATACGCCAAACTGCGTTCCAATTCTTTTCTGTATCAGACACATCTCCGTTATCAAGGTCCATTTTCAGTCTGTCAAATGTAGCCCAGTTCGTCCAGACTGCATCAAATTCAACTCTAGTTTTCCCTCCGTTGAATTTATGTCCGAGACCGAATGTTACTGAATCGGGGAGAGTTACGCTGCCTCTTGCAATAGTGCCAGGAATAGATGGTACTAAAGCACTATAAAAATTTACATCTGCGTTCATCGTATGTTTTATTCTGGATCTGTAGACTAATGCAGCTGAAGTGTTTGGATTGAAGTCATACATAAGAGACAGTAATCCGCCAAAAGCTGTGCTTGTTCCATCTAATTTTGAAAAAATAAGAGACTCGTCTCCGCCATCTATCTGTAAGTTCATGTAGTTAATATCCAATCCGACGGCTACTGAAAGTTTTGGAGTCATTTTGAATGCGTAAGTCGGCTGTACCGTGACACCCTTGATTCCCACATAAGTTAACTCCAAACGGGCGGGCCACAATTTATCGTATTCAATCTGATTTCCAAAACGTGGGAATACGCCCACTCCGTACCAGGAGTTTGCTCCGGCTTTCTTGGCATAATAAGCGTAAGGCACTATTCCGGGGGAATAGCTGTTCTGCCAATCGGCCTGATTCCCCTTATTGAAAAGAGAAGAATCTAATCCATGAAATTTCGCCTTTACTTTCGGGTTGACAAGTGATGCTCCCGTGCTGAAGTAAGCTCTGTCAAAGCGTGTTATGGCTGCCGGGTTGTAGGCAAGCACGGAAGGATCTTCTTCGCCGAACATATTGTTCTCTGCAAGTCCGACTCCATTTGCGCTCCACTCGTAGATGCCAAATCCTTCAGCAAAAGCGGCGGAAGGTGTGATGAGTACCAAAAAAAGAATGAGTGTGGCTAAAAACTTCTTAAAACTCATTGGGTTAAACCCTCTCTCTCTATTAGACTT
>JAAYFL010000040.1 GCA_012728235.1 Synergistaceae bacterium | reverse complement strand
GGCCACGGAGCAATTGCCGGGAATGGCAATTACTCGTGGGATAGGGACGGCGGTTATATTTATGAAATAAGCGAACAGATGGGAATGTTAAGCCCTTCTCGCTAAACTCTATTCAGAGAATAGCATTTCAAGTATTGCAGCCGTTTCAGCTAAAGCGAAGGCATCCACTTCATCCGGATCCTTAAGCTCTTCTTCCATTGCCTCGACGCGTTTTTTTGCCGCTTCAACTTCTGGAAGTAATCCAACTCCGCTATAGCCTTCCTTTAACGCTTGAATTTCTTTCTCATCGTCAAGTCGTTCAGTTAAGAACCCGAAAAGGAATGTAGGTGCGCTTATTGCTGCAAGTCTATCATCTGTAGCACTCCAGGGAGCAGTAAGATATATTGAATAATTTACAGAGTCCTCTAGCTCTTCGTCAATCTCCTCCTCATCTTCTGGAAAATCCCAAAGATTTAAGACAAAGAAAGGCACATCTGGGGCAAGAGAAATCGCATAAATTACTGCATCTCGGATATCAGCCTCATCAGCCCCTGTCTCAAGTAAAGCAATTGCTCTGACGTGTTCTCCAATGACGGACTCTGAATTGCTGGCTTCTAAAGTGGCCAACAAGTCTTTATACTGTTGCAAACTCAACATGACAATATAAAGTAATTCTCTACTTGGGAAGAGACCTTCGATGTCAAAGGACACGAACTCCCGTGCTACTGAAAGCGCTTCTTCGTTGTCTTCTCTAGCTAAAAGACAAAAACCAAGATTCATCAAAATTGTGCAATATACATCAGAATCCCTATCTTCGTCCACTGTTGTTGTTAAGTTTTTTGCTTCAACAATTGCCCGTATTGCATCCAAAGCCTCTTTTAAAATATCGAGACTGTCAAGAGATTCTTCATATTCCATACTTTGCCAAATGGCAAGTTTCCCGTACGGGTTGTTCGAGTCCAATTCAAGTATTTCCTCTCCTATACGGCCAATTTCTTCATTTGTCTGTGCACTGTCAAGTTCTTTTAGAAGCTGTTCGATATCCACTTATTATCCACCCTTTCCTGATAAAGCTTTTTCGTCTATTATATTTTGTGTGGTTATTCGCACAATACTAACATAATTGCGACTCCATTGGGTTGCAATCGTGTTATATACAAATAATCTTCAACTGATTTACTTCTTTGTGTTCCATCAAATATTTCACCCTGTATCCCTATCTCCTCAAGAATTAATTTTGCTTGAGCTGCTTTCATTTTTGGGTGCAAAGAAAAAAGAATTTGCATACAAATATTTCTAAAAACGGTTTCATTGTTCTGAGAAGAGTGGTATTTATCACCTGTTTCTGGTTCGGGATCATTATAAAAAAAAGTAACTGCGATATTTTTCACTTTGTTGCTATGGCTTTCTCTTTTTATGAGGAGCATCAAAGATGTACTGTAGGGTATTATAAAGTCTCCTGTATCAGAAAGCATTAAATCTTTTTTGATTTGATCGTTTGTTAGGCCATATGGCACCCTGGCAGCTGCGAATCTTAGTTTTTGTAAAAACGCATCGGTTGTGACAGCAAAACAGTTTTTATCAGAAGAATAAGCTACAGGAGAGAGAATCAATAGAATAAGTATCGTAAAACGAAAAAGCTTCTTCAAGTTAATCACTTCAATTCAATAGATATTTACTATAAGCATTATAATGCAAATTGAGTTTTTATTTTAATAATTAAACAATAGTTTGTTTACTCAAGAATAAGTTAAAGGAGCGCTTCAAAAATGATAAAAAAAAGATTTATTTCTATATTTTTTCTTTACGTCATCAGTTTATTTCTTTTGGTTGGAATCTCTTGCGCAAATGAGGAAAATATCTATCTGCCCATATCTTTTGCTGACGGCTCTACGAAAATATCTCTTGGTAATGCGATTTTAAAAGGTGAAGAGTTGTGGGTGTCTGTGGACGCGATGGAGAAAATGGGAGTAAGTCTTATCGATGCGCAAAGCAACAATAAAGGCTTTTATTTAAACATAGAGAATCCTGCAAAAACATTTGATATTGAGAGTTTATCAAATTTGGCTGGAGAAACGCTCTCACTTTATTTTTCATCAAAACAGGAAGAAGGGATTTCGTATTTTAATGTGGTGGGCATGGAAGCCTTAACAGGCCTTGCGTTTGAAAAAAACGAAGCAGAAGTTACATTTTATAAAAACAGCTCTACTCTTGCCCAGTTGCTACAGAAACGAATGGCAAAGCCTAAAATAAAAGAGAAGATTTCTCTTGTTTGGGCGCATATTACCCGAGACAACCCCAATCTTTTGGCGGAAGAACCCCTTTTAGGGCTCGGTATTATATCTCCTACCTGGTTTAATCTCATAGATGGTTCCGGTTCGATGGTGAACAGAGCTTCTGTAAGTTATGTAGAAGCTGCACATAGCAAAAATTATCAAGTTTGGGCGCTGGTATCTAACGGATTTAACCAAAACAACACAACACAGTTTTTTAAGAACAATAAATCTGTCAGTTTATTTATAGCTAGATTATTGGCCTATTCAAAACTATATAACTTAGACGGTATAAACTTTGATTTTGAGAATGTGGATGTAAATGACAAAGATGCCTATGTAAGATTTATTTCCTTAGCTGCACCTTTGCTAAAAAAAGCGGGGTTGAGAGTGTCTGTTGATGTCCATATCCCGTCTCCAAACAGCAAATTATCTAAGAGCCACGATAGGGGCTCTCTTTCAAAACATGTAGATTATGTTATACTAATGGCCTATGATGAACATTGGCGAACTTCTCCAAAGGCTGGTTCTGTAGCTTCAATGCCATGGGTGGAAAGAGCGGTACAAAACACCATTAATGAAGGTGTTCCGCCAAGCAAACTCATTTTGGGAGTTCCATTTTATATGAGAAAATGGGAAGAAACAGTAGTTAACGGAAAGACAAAAGTTAAGGCTGTGACTTTAACTATGGATGAGTCCAACGGTATATTGGCTTCTAAGGGTATAACAGCAAATTGGGATGATGAACTCGGACAGTTTTATTATGCTTATAAAGAAAATGGGAAAACATATAAGGTATGGGTCGAAAATGCGGAATCAATTAAACGAAAGTTTTCATTGATAAAAAAATATAAACTAGCAGGAGCGGCTGGTTGGCGGAAAGGGCATGAATCAGTGGATATATGGGATATATTCGATTCAGAATTTAGCGGTAATTAAAGGGGATGCTACCATCCGCTTCCTCCACCGCCGCCACCCCCACCGCCGGAAAACCCACCTCCACCGAATCCAGAGGAACTTCCAGGAGCCGATGTGGTTGTTTGAGAAATCAAGCTGCTATTTATCTGGTTGGCAAAGTTAGAGGAGAAGTGGGCGAAGGTCCCTCTATTAAGAAACATGTTAGGGTTGGGTCCCATATACCAAGTCGGCTGGTATTCTTTTAGAGAGAGAATTTTTTCAAATCTATTGCCCCAAGTTTTCGCAACATCAAGAGCGAGTGCATAGGGCATAAGTTTCTCAAACAATTCCGGTGTTTCTTCTGGAGGATTAAACATTTCCAAACGTTCTTTTTCTGCGGTTTTCATGTACATAGCCAATCCCTCTGCACTGTTTAATGCATCAAAGCCTTCTACAGTTCTAGAAGATAGCAGAGGGCGCATCAAAGAGGAAACGGTTGCAGATAACAGGAAAAAGATAAGTACAAGTGGGCTCTTTCCCAAAGAAACCATCATTCCCATAGAAAACACTCCAACGGTTATGGGCATTATTAAGCGGATTATAAATTGCAAAAATTTATTAAAAGGAGTTTTTTGTTTTTTATTAAGTAGCGGAATTGCAGGCAAGATTATAAGTAATCCGGTAATTCCACAAAAGAATAAATTCGTGGGAGTTTCTCCGCTGAAAAAATATAGAGATGCAAGTCCTAGAGCATAAATAAAAATGCCTATAAAATATTTGTCAAAATTTGATTTAAAGAACCTTCCTTCGTCCTGATCTAAGTGTCGACGAAGGCTATTCATGGTTTTAATCATCCTATCGGAAGTGTCGTCACTTAATGAAATTGACTTAATACTCCCCGGAAAAAGTTGCAACATCATTTTGTCCTCTTCCGGCTGCATTGATATTAAATCTGTGTTGTTTTTATGAAGATAGAATTTGCTTTGCTTCCTGCCGAATGGGAAGGAAACTACTTGCTTTTCTTCTATTTTTATAGCGCCTTTTACAGCTAAATTCAGGATGGCGGCAGTGAGTGCTGTCTTATCAACAGCAATATCACGAAAATAGCGCATAGAAGCAGGAGATTCACTATTCGGAGGGGAGAAAAGAGGAATAATGGCTTCCCGAGGCGGCTCCTTCCCCCATCTGGCCCACGCAAAAATAAACCAGCAAAGGGTGGTAATCAATGTAATAATTCCTATAATTCCCTGCGCCAAGTTGTTGTCTGTCAATGGGGGGGGAGGAGGAGTTACCAACCCCTTAGCCCAAGTATATACTACGGTAAGTCCTTCTCCGACTTTTAATGGTATTGTGGTTGTTACTTCGTTAGAAACTCCCAACGTAGCATAGTTTTTTTCTCCCTTTTCTCCATATGCTCCAACATACCACTCTACAGAGTTAAACCCCTCGCCAAAATTTTTCTTGGGAAGGGCTACAGTACAAGATGCTTTTATGATAGGGAAGGCCCATTGGTTGCCCGTAACGTTCCAATATAGCTCATCATGATTATCATAAAAGCCTAACTGTTTTTTTGTGTTGTAGGTTATTGTAAAAGTGTGTATTCCGGGGGGGATGATTTTGTTGGGATCGCCTATTCTTAGGTCTTTGTATCTTCCATTTTTCGACAGTGTCCATTTTATGGGTTTATCATTGAGAGATACATCTTCAATATCCCACGTAACGTGAGTTGTCTTTCCTTTATTATTTTTATAAGTAACGGGGAAAGTTCGGACAATTCCACGTTTAATCGTCACATTTTCTACCTTAGCTCTGATTTTTTCAGTAACCGAGAGAGAACTGTCTTGGTTAATTATTATCACTACGTCATAGCTCTCTAAGACCTCCAGTGCTGTAGCAGAATGAAGGGGGATAATGAGCAAAAGTAGCAGAACAAGGGAAAAGAGTGACAATTGTTTTTTCATAGTGTTCTCGTCTTAAGATTTAATTAAATTAAAAGGAGACTTTCGGTGCTTGTTTGCTGTCTTCCTCTGCTTCAAAAAATGGTGCTTCTTTGAATCCCAGGCGACGTGCTATTAGAACAGCAGGGAATCTCTGTACAGCGGTATTTAAATTGCGAACGGTTCCATTGTAATAGCGCCTTGCCATTTGAAGAGCATCTTCTATTTCTGATAATTGCTCTTGTAGGCTAAGAAAATTCTGGTTTGCTTTGAGGTCAGGATATCCTTCAGCAACAGCGAAAAGAGAGCGTAATGTTCCACTTAAAGTATTTTCCGCTTTAAGTCGTGCCTCAGGGTCATTCCCCGCAATTGTTACTTCAGAACGGGCTTTTATGACGTTTTGTAAGGTTTGTTGTTCATGTGTGGCATACCCCTTGACTGTTTCTACTAGATTTGGGATAAGGTCAAAGCGACGTTTAAGTTGAACATCAATTCCACTCCATCCCTCTTGCATAAAATTCCTTAGTTTTACGAGACCGTTATAAACAGCCATAAGCCAAATGCCTATAACAGCTACTATAGCCAATAAAATCAATCCTATTTTCATTAAATTCACCCTTTCATAATTGAATTGTTCTTATAATAAATTCATTTATATTATTTTACTTCATATAATTGAAATGAGCACATATATATGTGCTCAAGACTGAAAGCATTTTTTCATTAATCAGAATTCTGGTTTTTTAACTTAGTATGAATGGTTTTGTGTCGCTTAGTGTTGCTTTTGTTATTTCTGTGATCGTAGAGAGATTTCCAATGCCAATCTTATTCAAACAGTCGAAATGTTTGACAGAAAGTTCACAGATTAGTATTTGAGTGCCACTTTTTTCTAATTTTTTTAATAAGTTAAACATTGGAGAGTCATTTTGAGCCATCTTTACAGCTTCGTTCATTAAAACCAAAGTGGTTGGTGCCGCTTCTTCTGCGATGGCTTTGAAGTATTCGTTCATAAGCTGAGATCCGAGCCCGCTAGAATCGGCTCCTATTTTATTTGAAGTGAGAAGAAGAACGGGCTGTACAGGAGTAGTTTTTTTTGACATTTGTTTATATATGGACGCATCACGCAATGTTTTCTTTGCGATAATATGTATAGCCCCCGCGTCTTCTTTTAACGAAAAAGAAAAACTCTGTTTTTTTAGATACAGCACTATTTCGGAAACAGCATCCTTATCATTTATCAAAACAGAAAATTCCTTTTCTCCGCTGTCCACAGCCTCTTTTATTTTTATAACTGAAAGTGCTGGAGTTAATTCTTTTGCATCTATAACTTTCATATATTTGTCACCATTTTTCTATCAATATTTCTATAAGCAGTCTAATCTGAACTTTCTTTATTCATCCTGTTTTTCTTCTAGCATGGAGATGAACTCCTCAACCATCTCAGGATCTAGCCTAGTTCCTTTTAATGTGCGCAAGGCAGCTTTCACTTCGTCAGGAGAAGCTGTTCTTATTCCCGGTTTTAAACGTGAGAGCTCACTCCATTCGTGTACAATGGCATATGCTCTTGCTTCTATTGGGATGCAGTCTCCTTTTTTGCCGTTTGGGAAACCGGTCCCGTCCCAATTCTCGTTCCAATTGTACGGAATCATAGTTGAAGAACGTAATAAATCGACAGATTTCATTATGTCTTTTGATACTAAGGGATAATTTTGAAACTCTCTTAGCTCTTCTGCAGTTAATTCTGCTGAAATATCGCGTTTTTGTGGCGTACTAATCAGCCCAATTTTACTAAATAATGCGCCTAAGTAAGAGAAAATGAGCTCATTATGGGGTATGCCTAACCTGTGACAAAATCTTTCAGTAAGTTTTGCCTTACGAGTTATACAACTTCGGAATCCTTCATCCCCGGGAGTTAGAGTCGTAGCAACTGTTTCTAATGTTTTTAGACAAAGATGTGTTGCGTGAGTTGCAAATCTCTCATAGACCATTAGTCTAATCTCGTCTATGCCAATATTCTTTTTACAGCAGTAATCTTTGTATGCAATTACGTCGGTTATAGCTCGCTGTAAATCCGTTATTTCGTCTTTAAAATGATCTGTAGTGATACCCTCGTTTGTTCTTGGGTGTTCTTGAATTGCTTCAGCCTCTTCTTGAAGTCGTTTTATCCTATCGTATAGGATCCTTTTTAAAACGAAATCAAATCCACAGCATAGTAAAACAACACATGCAGCTATAGCCAAGAAGAGAAGTTGCATTTTCTTTTCGACATCCGAAGTGTCTTCACGAGGTGAAGATGCACGCACCCAAAAGGAAGGAGAGCCTGTATGGTCCTTAACCAACATACGTCCTGAAACTAGCGGATTATGATGATTTATCTTGTTAATCACGGTATCTTGAATAAAGGGGTCTGTCTTTTCTTCCTCAGTTGTCGGCACGATAGTAAAATTAAAGTTTAAGTTATCTACCATTTTTTTAGTAAATTCAAGGTTGAAAGGGCTAGTAGCCAAAAGATATCCAGCAATGGGGCCTCGCATGTCTGAAGTGAGTATCGGTTTTAGTGCAAAGAGGATAGGCTCATTATCGCGTAGCGCGATGCCACTTATACCACCTTCACTTATATTTTCCACTATTTCTTTGTTCTTTGGATTTGAGAAAATAGTAAAAAGTTCGCTCTCAGGCGAGGATGGTTCATTAGGAGTGCTGTAGTCTCTTTGTAAACATACTTTTAACTGCCTATCAAGTAAGATAATCGAAGAAATACCTACTTCTTTTAGATTATTTTTGTCAAAAAAGGGGAGGGCAAAATTAGGGTTGTCTCCCATTAAGTAATGCCAGGTGGAATCAGAATAAGCCCAAGTGGCAGATATGGCGGAAAGAGTTTGTGCTTCTGCATTTATTAGTCCAACAACTCTACTTAAATCACGAATCATTCTTTCCTTGCTGGCCTGATAGGAGGCAGTTCTTAAAACGCCGGTAAAAATGAGGTCAAGCAAAAGCAATAAAATCAACATGGTGATTCCTAAAGCAACACTTATCTTTTTGCGTATGGTCATGTGAATACCTCCAAGGCATAGCTCAATTAGTATATATTAACAGATTGAGAGATATAGGACAAAAATGGCTATTCTACTCTTGGCAAAATAACACCACCAGCAAGTACAATCCCATCCTCTGTATACAAGACAAGACGCTGTCCTTGAGCTGGTGCAAAAGTTGGTTTTTCGAATTCTATCTTTAGCTGTTTATTGTTTGCTGTAATTATTTTACAGTAATTAAGAGGTGCTTGGGATCGAGTTTTTGCCAGGAATTTACAGCTCTTATCAGTCAGAAATTCTTGAACAAGAACATTTAAATTTTTTGCTCTGACAGTTTTAGAAAAAGCAAAATTTCGCTCTGCTACGGTAACAGAATTATTAGAATGTTCAATTTTTACTACATAAAGGGGTTTCCCCCCGGCAATGCCCAACCCTTTCCTTTGACCTAAAGTGAAGTTTTCTATCCCGTTATGTTTCCCTATGATATCCCCGGATAAATTTATAATATTGCCTCCTTTAGAAGGTGCTAGGAGATAGCGGTAGTTTTTTTCATTTGCAAAACAAATTTCCATACTTTCTTGCTTTTCTGCAACGGGTAATCCTTCAGCTCTAACAAAATTGCGGGTTTCTTCCTTTGTATGGACATCCCCCAATGGAAAAAGTATTCTATTTATACGTTCTTTTTTTATTCCCGCTAAGAAGTAAGATTGATCTCTTTCTGCACACATGGCTTTTGCCAAATAATAATTGTTATCCTTACACAGGATGCGAGCGTAGTGTCCTGTGCTCATGTAGAAACTAGGTCCCCACATTGTTTCTGCCAAATCCCAAAGATGTCCGAATTTTATTTGTTCATTACAATCAGCACAGGGATTTGGGGTCTCTCCAAGTATATAAGCTTCTCGGAATGGGGATGATACCCTTTTTTTAAACTCTCCTTGTATATCAACAGAAAAGTGAGGAATATTGAGGTATTCGCATATATCTCTCGCAGAATCTGATAGAGTCTTATCTTTTGATATCAGCATGGTAAGACCTAGCACATTATATCCACTCAGTTTTAGCTTTAATGCAGCTGCTGCAGAGTCAACTCCGCCACTCATCAAAACGACAACTTTATCCCTACCATCACTTTTCCAGTCCCCGTTATTATTTGTAGGTATTAAAATGTTTTCCATGATTATATTTTACAACAACAGTAGTTGATATAGTAAATATTGTGGGCAATTTGGAATTAAATTTTATTAATCCTCTCAAACAAATAATATAATAAGTAAGTTCTCATAAAAGTCTTTTTAGCATTTTTATGAACAGTGAATTCAATATAAGGAGGAGTTGTCTGTGGAAGAAGAATACGTTTACCCCGCCGTTATTTCGAATGCTTATGACGAGGGGAAGTTGTGGGTCGCAAATTTCCCTGGATTAAAAGGTTGTTGGGTAGAAGGAAACAATAGAGATGAAGTTATAAAAGAAGCCCCTAAAATTCTTCGCGAATACCTATGGTATTTTAAGAAAAACAACTTACCACTTCCCAAGCCAATGGGAATAAAAACGATTGAAAGAGCAGGGATAGGTGAAGTTATAGAAATAAAATGTAAATTATAATCAATCTGTAAGCAAATTTAATAACTATAATGTAATATTACTCTATATAAATAATGCAGTAACCATTGTTAGGCAATTCCGTTTTTGTATTTGTTATTTTTATTTTTTGATATCTACAACCTCTCCGTTCGTAATTCTTCTCAATTCATCAGGGGATATAGGAAAGAAGTGGTGGTCTGTACCTCCGGCAGACCAAATTGTTTTGTATAGAAACAAGTCTTCATCAATAAGAGTAATTGGTTGTTTTGGATAACCTATGGGAGGAACTCCCCCTGGACGAAAGCCTGACCATTTGTAACAGCTTTCCGCATCCAGAAACTTAACGTGCGATGCTTGTAGTCTTTTCTTTATTTTTTTTGTGTCGATCCTATTTGGTCCGGACATTAAAGCTAACGCAATATACTCCCCTCTGTTGACTTGCAACAAAATGCTTTTGAGAATTTCTGTTTCAGGAGCACCTACGGCTACAGAAGCATCAGAGACAGTAAAGATGGTTTTTTCAGTATGTATAATTTCTGCTGAGATTTCAGATTTAATCAAGAAATCTTTTACTGCTTTTACCGGGTCAAAATTGATATTGTTATTTTCTTCCATTATTATTATCCTTTTTAGTAATTTTATTCGATATAGTGCAGTTATTTGTAATTAAGGGATTTTGTAGAATCTCATAAAGAGAAAGAAATTCATCATCGGCATAGATTGCCCTGTAAAGCTCTCTATTTTCAAGAACAGATCTTACAAATTCTCGTGTTTCGGTATAAGGGATATTTTCTATCCATTCTGCCCAGTCTTTCGAATAAAGAGTGTCCCATTTGCAAACAACAGTTTCTCCCGCATTGTAAGCGGCAGTAACCCTCAGCAGGTCTCCGTTGAATTTTTTTTGTAAAAGAGCATAATACGCAGCTCCGATAATAATGTTCTCTTTAGGATTTGATAGGTCGTTCAACTCTAATTCCAACTGCTTTGCTACATTTTGGGCGGTTAAGGGCATTAACTGCATAAGGCCGACCGCTCCAGCTTTACTTACAGCATTATTTAAAAATCTACTTTCTTTCTTCATAACGGACCAAATTGTTGATTTAGGTATTCCTGTTATTTTTGAAGCAAAAATAACCTCCTCTTCCCATGGACGAGGAAAATGAATTTTAATTTTCTTTAATTTTTTTTCTGAAATTAGACTTGCTGCATTTGGGTACAGCATAAAGGTGTAAAAGTCAGCAGGAAACTTCCTAAATAGTTCTGCACGCAACTCCGCGGCTTCTTTAAATTGTTCCAACTCTAAAAGCGCCTGAATACTCCAATAATAAACACGTGCGGGTCTAGGAGTGAATATTAAGGTCGTTTTATTTCGAGTCCAATAAGAAAGAGCTTTTTTCGGATTCCTTTCCATCCAAGCAGTCCAACCACTTTTCCAATTTTGACATGCTCTCTCTCGTATTTCTGTCACGGCAAAAGCCAGTAATAATAAAAACGTAAAAGTAATTAAAATAATGGTAAGATACTTATTCATTTTGTTTTTTTTAAATGTTAAGCGAGGGCTTTTCTTGTTCATATACAAACACCCTTTTATTGAGTTTGAAAAAAGTATCCTTTAATTTTATGTGTAAGTCAAGAGAAAATAGGAATGGTAAAGAAGAGTATTGAGTATAAATAAATATTTTTAAAACATGTTTATCTTCTTGTCAACAAGTGGCTTTTGTTGTATCCTAATAGAAACAACATTAACAAAGAAAGGGTGCATATATAATGAGTTTAGGCAATAGGATCAAATCGCTGAGAAAGGCCCAACATCTTACACAGCAGAAATTAGCCGATAAAGTGGAAGTCAGTCGAATCTATATCCAAGCTCTTGAAAGCAATCGCAGACTACCCTCAATGAAGTTGCTTCAAAGGCTTGCTCCTGCACTGGAAGTAGAAGTTAACGATTTGCTTAAAGACTTTTCGACTCCAGGGAAACCAGGAAGGATACAGCTTGAATCGATGTTAGAAAGTGGCGAATTAGAAATTTGGTATCGCAGTAAAAAATTATCGGAAAAAGAATTAAAAAGGGTTTATCGTGTTATAGACGCAACTCTTGATGATTGGGAAGAGGCGGATGCAAGAGAAGGATAGTATATCCTGGGAGGATTTTTCCGAAGATTTGCCTACTCCGCCTGAATTTATGCCCAAATGGGCGTTAAAAGAAGGAGAACATTGGCATCGTCTTTGTGATTTTGACATATTAGCGCGAGCGGAAGAAATGACAGGACTTATACTCGAATTAAAATATGAGTTGCTTCCAGCAGCTGTTTGGGGGATACATATTGTTCGCGGACAGCGTGGAAGAGTTTATATAAACTCTTCTCTTTCCCTTTTTTGGCGTCGTTTTGCCATTTTTCATGAGGTTTATCATTTGTTGAACAACACTAAAGGTGTTAGTTTTTGGAAAAGAACATTTGTATCTATGGAAGGCATAGAAAAAGCTGCTGATAATTTTGCATGGGCTGCTGTTTGGCCGGAATGGATTGAGGGAGATTATTCTGATTGGTCATGAGAAAAGCCATGAAAAAGCACCCTTTCTTTCTACCGTTTGCCGGATGCAAGAATCTTTGTGTTTACTGTAATCAACGTACGATAACCGGTGTCAATAAAATCCCTTCCCCACAAGATGTCATTGAAGAATTAAAGGTTCTCAAAGAAGCGGTAGAGGTATGTTTTTTTGGAGGATCTTTTTGCCGTTTAGGCATTGAAACAATAAGAGGCTATTTAGATGCTGTCGTAAATTATTCGCCAGCAGGAAGTCAAATAAGATTTTCCACTTATCCTAATGATTTAAGCGATAAAAAACTAAGAGAAATCGTACTTTCCTATCCCATTGCTTGTATTGAATTGGGAGTTCAATCTTTAGATCCCAAAGTGCTTGCTCTTTGCCACAGGGATATAGATCCTTCTGAGGTTCTGGACAATTTGACTGAATTGCGAGAGGAAAACATTCCCCTTGCTGTTCAGCTTATGATAGGTCTGCCGGGACAGACGGAAAGCAGTTCCGTGGGTGATATATATAAGTTGGCCAAAATTAAAGGAGCTGCAGAATGGCAAATTCGTATTTATCCCTGTCTTGTTATGGAGGATACAGAGTTGAACACGATAATGCAGGAAAATAAATATATTCCACTTTCGTTAAATGAAGCAATTAGGTGGGGTGGAAAACTAATAGATGAGGCAACATCTTTGGGTTTTACATTAATTAAAGCAGGATTACAGGAAACAGAGGAACTTGCATTGCAAGTGAGAGGTGGACCTCACCATCCTTCACTTGGAGAGCTAATGATTGGAGAGTCTTTAGTTTATAGATTATTAAGATTAAAGCCAGAGGGTCCTTGGGTTGTCCCGGCAAATCATATGTCTAAGCTTATCGGACATAACCGATATGGACTAAAAAGATTGGCAGAGTTATCTCAAATTACAGAAAAAGAAGCTGAAGAAAAGCTGTATTTTTTCCCGTCACGTAAAACTCAAATTTAAATTTATTCCTTTAAATAACTTCTCAATCATTTACTATACAAGCTTCTTGTCTAAAATAGCCTTAATTGACACGATATAAACTCCAGTATAAAATTCTCGCATAAATGTCTATAAATTTATTTTTTATCTAAATACTATTACATAAAGGTGTAAGAGGTGATTTTTCTTGGATAATTCTCAGCTCCAAGCCCTGTTGCTCGAAAAATCTTTAGAAATGCCTAAAAAAGCGCGACGTGTAGTGGAGTATCTTCTGTCAAATATGAGAGAGGCGTCTTTTAGGTCGATAGGCGAGGTTGCTACCGAATTACAGGTTTCAAAGGCACAGCTTGTAAGAGTGGCGCAAATGCTCGGCTTTTCCGGTTATGCTGAATTAAAGAGTTTCCTTCAAAATAGCATACTGGAACAAATTAATCCTGCAGCATTCTTAACAAAAGAAATAAGTGAAGAGGACACTCTGTTTGATACAGTATTTCGAGCGGAGCATGCTAATTTAGATGACACGATGTCACAGTTAAAGGGAGAAGAGATTGCCAAGTTTTGTAGGTCCATAAAAAAAGCGACATCAGTTTATTGTATGGGATGGGGTATTTCTTCGTTGGTTGTAGAATTGCTCCAATTACGTCTTGCCGTACTGGGTATCAAGGCTCATTTGTCACAGAGAGGAAGTCTTTCTTTGTGGGAACAAGCACGTTCGATAAAAACGGGAGATGTTGTTGTTGTGTGTGAGCTCCCCAGCTATGCGGTCGAAGTAACGGAAGCAATAGGTATTGCTAAAGAGAATGGCGCAAAGATTATCACAATAACTGACAGTGTGGCTTCTCCTGTATGTAGGTTTGCATCTCTTTCCTTCTTTGTATCTGCGAATAGTCCTACTTTTGGCAGCAGCATTATCGGTCCTCTGTTTTTGATTCATGTTCTTACATCAGAACTTGCTTTGTCTATGAATAAAGAGGCTTCTGAGGCTTTTGAAAGACAGGCTGAGTTCTTGCATGACGAGAGGATGTTTCATCCGATATTCGGTCTCAAGTACTGATACACTTGCACTCTTGTCTGTTTATAATATAAAAATTATCAATAGCAACTAAGATTTAGCCTACTTATCGGATTTTTTAATTTCTTCAGCTCAGAGTGTCAATTCTTTGCATCTGAAAGTTTAATATCGTTTCGATTCCAGGTGGGCGTCCCTCTGCTAGGTTGTTAAATTCTGAAAGCATTCTCACATAAGCAAGACGTTTCATAGTCGAAAGTTCACCTCTTATGCTAGTTCGTAGAAGGATGCTAAGCTGTTTGTAGACGCTTGGTAGTGGGACAAAGGCGGGGCCGTCCGGAGTCAACCTTATTGTGTATATAAAAGAATAACTATCTGCTCCCTTATACTGTTCTTTAACGTTGTCATATAAAGGAACGCCTGGTGAAATATATAGAGCTGTTCCTTTGGGAACAATTACCTTTGCTGGGACAGTATCCCATCTGGTGTAGTTATAGGGAGTCGTGGCTATAAACACTTTGGGGTTTAAAGTTGTCAATCCAACCCAAAGATGTACCCCTTCTCCGTTAAAATTTATAAAAGAAAGTCTCCAGAGGAGATCATCTTCTTCATCTTGGTCTACAGTAGAAATAAATGTTGTTTCAGAGATAAAAGTCATTCCATTTATATTCTCTATTTCTCTTGATCCCGCTGGAGTGCGCAACCAACAAGATGTAACTATCCCTTCTTGCTGCTCCAGAATCAGAGTAATGGGATACCCTTTTACTCTGATTGTTCTAAGACTGATTCCCTTTTCAGGAATTTGAGATGAGGGAAGAAAGCGGATTACTGTAGAGATTAGTGCAATAAGTATAAAGATAAAGAGATAAGCGGTTTTTCTGCTTGAGAATATCTCTGTCATTTTGTTATTTTTTTGTGGGGTATTGTCGAAATTTTCTTTTATTAAAGTTTCATTATCCATTCCATTTTTTCCTCCGGCAGTGCTTCTAGAAGCTCTTTAACCGTTTTGTTAAGCTGCGGATGCAACATATCCGGAGCTATTTCGGCTAAAGGTTTTAGTACAAAAGCTCGCTCATGTACAAGTTTATGAGGGACAGATAGATTGTTATTCTCAAAAATCTTGTCATCGACAAAGATTATATCAATGTCAATTTCTCTCTCTCCCCATTTTTCAGTTTCCTTTCGTCCTATTTTACATTCTATGGCTTTAATTATACTTAACATATTTTTGCATGCGATTGCAGTTTCCGCAATGACGCACATATTTAGAAATCTTGGTTGGTTGAGTTTACCCCAAGGGGCTGTTTCCCAAACCCTGCTTTTCCTTTTAATATCAAATCCGTTTTCCTGTAAAGACCGAAGAGCTGTATCAAGATAAAGCAATCTGTTCCCAAGATTTGAACCCAATGCAAATGTTACTATTTGTTTAGACATGTGATATTTCCTTTATTGCTTCTGTCATCATTATTACCCGTTTATTTTCAGCCACATCATGAACTCTTACTATATCAATGTTATGCCAAGAACATAGAGCAGTAACAGCAAGCGTTCCATCAAGTCTTTCTTTAGGATCTTCAGATTTTGTCGCAATGCCTATAGTGTTTTTTCTTGAGGCAGCTATGAGCATCGGCATTCCGAATGTATCAAAAGCGTTTAAATTGCGTAATATACATAAGTTTTGGTTATAATCTTTTGCGAACCCTAATCCTGGGTCAAGAATAATATTTGAGCGTTTTAGTCCCTGAGCCTCTGCCACTTCTATTTTTTCTTCAAAAAAATCAGATATTTCTAGAAGAAGGTTTTCGTAATTACACATTGAGTTCATAGTTTCTGGAGTCCCCCTCATGTGCATTAAAACCAGAAGCGCATTGTAATCTGCCGCCACTTTCGCCATCTCAGGCTCGTATGTCAGTCCCGATATATCATTTATAATGTCTGCTCCGGCTTCAAGAGCAACGATAGCAACATTTTTCCTCGTAGTATCAATTGATATAGGAGTCGTGGGCAATATATTCCTTATTTCTTTTACGGCAAGAGAAATTGCAGCAATTTCTTTGTCCTCTGGAATCCGTTTCGCATTAGGTCTTGTGGATTCTGCTCCAATATCAAGTATGTCTGCTCCATTTTTTATAAGTTCTAAAGCTTTAGCTCTGATATTTTCTGCATCAATCTTTGTTCTGCTCTCGGGATAAAAAGAATCACTTGTGAGATTAATTATTCCCATAAGAGAAGTTTTTTTGTTTAGTTCAATATCTTTCCCATGAGGAAGTTTGAGAAAATGTGGCTTGTCGGTTAGTAGCGTAACGGCAGTTTGCACTTCCTTCGCTATCTCAGGTAACCCCCACCAATCCATAGTTTTAATTTTATTGGAGAACAAAAGAAGTTGTTTTTTTGTACCAAATAAAATTATATGACTATGACTTGAAGAGCAGTCTATCGTACCGGAGTTTACTGCCGCATCACCTCCGAGCGAAAGCATTTCTTGTTTTATAATATTTGCGGCACGCACGTCTACATCAGAAAGAAAAAGAGATTTAATTTCTCTTTTATTGTCAAAAAAAGGCAAACAGCGTTTGTCTGCTCCAATTTTTTCCAGCACACATGCAAGTTCTTCTTTATTTAAAAATCGCATTTGATATATTGCCACAAGAACACCTCTATCAGCATAAACATTAATTGGTTAAACAGTATTGTTTTGTCTCTATCTGTCAATTAATTGACGGACATACAAAAATAAATCAACAAGCTACATTATAATACATTAACAATCTCTTTTACTCTTCTTAATTTTTTCAAATAAAAATACGTAAAAACTGCGAAATTATTTCTTTGACCTGTATTGACATATACTCGATTGACTGATATTGTTAGCCGGACAGAGAGAGTTGGCACTCAGTCAATGAGAGTGCTAAAGAGTGATGGGGGTGAGAGTCTTGCTAACTGAAAGGCAGCTGGGAATAGTCTTGTCTGTTGTTTATGAATATATTAAAAGCGGTGAAAGCGTAGGCTCAAAAACTATTTCTCATCGCTACATTACTAATAGTAGCTCTGCGACTATACGTAATGAAATGTCAGAGCTTGAAGAGATGGGGTTCTTAAAGCAAACTCACACTTCTTCAGGACGCATCCCTACCACTCTTGGATATCGTTTGTATGTAGACTCAATGTTAAGCCGGGTTGATTCTGAAAAACAGTGTGATAAATGGATAAAAAATTTGTGCGAACATCGGAAAGGTATTGAAGGAGCGCTCGAGTCCGCCTCAGATATATTGAGTAGAATGTCCAACTATGTTGGCATCGCAGCCTTAGCTCCTTTGGAAATGATGAGATTCCAAAAAGTTGATTTTGTGAGAATAAGTGATAAGCTCGTTCTCTTGCTTGTGGTTTTGCAAGGTGGATTGGTACATCAAAAAACAATAAATCTTCCCTGGGATTTATCACAAGATTATTTAGATGATCTTTCAAGACGAGTAAACCTTTTTGCAGGCCGACCATGGTCTGAGGTTCAAGGAGCTTTCCGAAATTATATAAAACAGGAGCTTGTCGAGTATAGATTCGCTTGTAAAGAGGCCTTAAAAGAATTAGAGCATATTATATTGGATCCCACTATGAAAGTATTTACTGGTTCAATGAGCCACATGTTAAATCTGCCGGATTTTCAGGATTTAAGCAGAATCCAAGCTTTATATGAGTTTATTGAGCAAGAGAGCAGCATGGCAGAACTGGTAAACAGCTGTATAAAAAAAGGAATTAACGTTGTAATTGGAGAAGAAAATGATTCTCCTGCCATGAAAAAGTCATCAATTGTGGCTTTTTCACTTGAGGCTGAAGGGCAAAGGGCGATTGTCGGAGTAATTGGACCAGAAAGAATGGATTACGAGAGAGCGGTAACAGCCCTAGATAGAGTATTGCATATATTAGAGCCTGATTCTGAAAGGAAGGGAGCAGATTAAATGAGTAATAAACGCAAAAAAACAGAATCCTATGACAATAGAGAGGGAAATGCCGCTGAAAATGCTTCGGTTGTAGAGGAGTTGCTCCAAGCCGAGGGTAGAGAAAACGAAGTTTCTAAAATAGAAGAACTTATTGCCGAAACAGAAAAAAACAAAACAGAGATAATTTGTCTTAAAGAAGAGGTCGCACGTGCAAGAGCAGACTATTATAATTTTAGAACAAGAGTAGATAGAGATAGGGAAAGAGACAAAAAGTTTGCAGCAGAAAAGGCGATAGACTCGCTCTTACCAGTTTTTGAAAATCTTGAAAGAGTTTGTGCAGCAGTAGAAGACACAGAGAGCAGTTTATATAAAGGGGTTTCCATGATAACAAAGCAGTTTTTTGATGCAATGGTTTCTCTAGGACTTGATCAAATAAAAACTGAGGGTGAGTACGATCCGTCTTTGCACGAGGTAGTTTCAACAGAAACAGTAGAAGATGAGGAGAAAGACGGCCAAATTGTTGCAGTAATGAGAAAGGGATATAGGCTGGCGGGGAGAGTAATAAGGGCCGCTCAAGTGAGAATAGGGAAGTATGAGGGGAAATAGTTTTTACAGAATAATCCATAAAAATGAAATTAAAATAAAAAGGATGGGGAAGAAATGGAAAAAATAATTGGAATTGACTTAGGTACAACAAATAGCTGTGTTGCAGTAAAAGAGGGGGATAATGTGACGATTATTCCGAACTCTGAAGGTGGAAGAACTACACCTTCAGTTGTTGCGTTTACGAAAGACAAAGAAACTCTAGTTGGAATGCTTGCCAAGCGCCAGGCCGTGGCAAACCCGGAACGCACTGTTATTTCAATCAAGCGCGAAATGGGGAGCGAATACAAAGTTAAAATAGATGATAAACAGTATACTCCTCAGCAGATTTCTTCAATGATTCTTCAGAAATTAAAAAGAGATGCTGAAGAATATCTTGGAGGAACAGTGACAAAGGCTGTTATAACTTGTCCCGCTTACTTTACAGATGCACAGCGTCAGGCAACAAAAGATGCAGGCACTATAGCAGGGCTTGAAGTGTTGCGTGTCATAAACGAACCCACTGCTGCGTGTTTAGCTTATGGAGTAGACAAAGAGGGAGACCATAAGATTATGGTGTTTGACCTCGGCGGAGGAACTTTCGACGTATCTATTCTTGATGTAGGAGAGGGTGTTTTTGAGGTTCTATC
>JAAYFL010000039.1 GCA_012728235.1 Synergistaceae bacterium | reverse complement strand
TTTTAAGGTATTATACGTAAATTATGAAGAGAATACTTTCTTTTTATTAGGTAAAAGTCAAATATATTTTATTAATTAATGTCTAAATTGGAATTATTTTCATATTTTTATTTACATATACGTAAAATTATTTACTTTGTGTAAATATTTGCACATTCTTATTATATCTATTTCGTAATTTTGTTACAAATTGATTGTGTTAGAATTAATAATCTGAAAAATTTACTTATTTCCATCTAATGGGGAATTTTGCCTCCTTTGTTGCATTTTCACTGAATAAGCCTTAATATTTTACAGTAACTGATTCCATCAACAGTTTCCATATCATAATAATTAAAAAAATTTGCATAGTTAGGCTCTTTATGCTGTGCTTTAATGAAAGAGAAGTGAGTTAATTTGTGGAGATTACTCGTTAAATTTATTCTTAATTTATTCTTCAGCATAGAGATTAAAGGATTGGAGAACTGGAAAAATAGTAATGGAGAAGAGGGGGTTTTGATTGCCCCAAACTATGTTTCCTTTATCGACCCACTTATATTAGCCCTGTTCCTACCAGAAAAAGTTCCCTTCGCCATTGAAAAACGGCTGACTAAAAAACGTTGGGCAAATTTATTTCTTCCTCTCGCAGAGACTCATATTCTTGATTCAGAGGCCCCCCTTTCGCTAAAATATTTCTTAACGCTTCTGAAAGATGGGGGAAGATGCGTTATATTTCCGGAGCTTCAACCAACAACTACTGGCAATCCGATGAAAGTTTCGCAAGGAGTTGCAATGATTGCCGATCATACAAATGCAAAAATTCTTCCTATATATATAGATGGAACACAACGTACCCCTTTTTCGCGCATTCAGCACAAGCCAGGGGTTCGTTTCTTTTCTAAAGTAACTATAACAATCTTCCCATTAAAAGAGTTGAATATTGCAGAAGAAGTTGTCGGAACAAAGAGAAATGTCGCTGCAGGACAAGCTCTAGAACGCATCATGAATGAAGCTGCTATGTATGCAAGGCGTAAAGAGAAGCCTTTTTGGGACATACTTCTTGATGCTCGCGATGAGTTTGGTGGAAAAACTCGGCTGTTTTGTGACTATCAAGAAAAACCTGTAACTTATAACGGTTTTATAACCAGAGTTCTCCTTATAGAAGAAGCATTATCTTCGCAAAAAATCAAAGGGGAAAATATTGGAGTCCTGCTGCCAACATCTCTTGCCGGAGTAGTTACGTTATATGCCCTTCAAAAAATGGGAAGAATCCCTGCACTTTTGAATTTTTCTCTTGGCGGACGTTCTCTCGTAAATTGTTGCCATACCGGAGATATAAAGACAATTATAACTTCTCGAAAATTTATTACGCTCGGAAAACTTGAACATCTTATTGAATCAGCCCAAGAAGCGGGAGTAGAGCTTCTTTGGCTAGAAGATGTGGCCCCATCAATCACAACCTTTAAAAAACTTAACGCTGCAATAAAAACACCTTTTTTAAAATCTAAACCCGTTGATTTAAAAGCTGCTGAGAAACCGGCCGTGCTTTTATTTACCTCCGGTTCGGAGGGTTCTCCTAAAGGAGTTTTGTTAAGCTATAAAAACTTAAATACAAACCACTCGCAGATGTTTACCCGAGTAGATTTTTACAGATCTGACAGAGTCCTAAATATTATGCCTATATTTCATTCTTTTGGTTTGTGCGGCATATTTATGCCTGTTGCACTTGGACTTTTTGTCTCTCTTTATCCCTCGCCACTACATTACAAAACTATTTCTACTCTTTGCTACGACGAGCGCATAACCATTCTTTTTGCAACGGACACTTTCCTTTGCGGATTTGCAAAGGCTGCTCAGGATAACTACGATTTTGCAACGATGAGGCTTCTCGTTCAAGGTGGAGAGAAATTAAAACCATCAACTCAAAAAACCTGGTTTGAGCGTTTTAATATAAGGATTACTGAAGGTTATGGTGTTACAGAAGCGTCTCCCGTCGTTGCCAATAACTACTATGCTCATCATAAAACAGGCACTGTCGGCCTAATTGTATCGGGCTTGGAATATCGTTTAGAAGCTATTGAAGGCGTACATCAGGGAGGCCGCCTCTGGCTAAAAGGGGACAATATTATGCTCGGATACTATAAAATTACAAATCCGGGAGTTCTAGAACCCCTTAAAGATGGTTGGTACGACACAGGAGACATTGTTGATATTGACGATGAAGGCTACGTAAAAATTATTGGCCGTGCAAAAAGATTCGCTAAAATTGCAGGAGAGATGATTTCTTTAGCAGCAGTTGAAGAGCTTATATATGAAATCTGGCCGGATGACAAACATGCTGTTGTTATGTTAAGCGGAGGACCCAGAGGTGAAACTTTAGGACTGGTAACAACAAGGATAGAGCTCAAACGAGATGAAGTCCGTCAAAAACTTTCTGATATGGAAATAGCTGAAATTTCTATGCCAAAAAAAGTTCTCATTTTAGAAGACATACCTACGCTCCCAACAGGAAAAATTAATTATGTCTCTCTTGAAGAGTTTTTAAAAGATGAAGACATTACAGATTAATTTCTTGATAATTAATCTATAAAAGGACAAATTATAAGAGAGCAACGCAATATCTAAAAAATTCTTGTTTTTCCAAATAATAAAGTATTATTGTGATAATTGTATGTATATGATATTCATAATATTAATAGACAAGATTTTGAGAGGATGGTACTTATGTGCGGAATTATGGGGTATGTTGGCGACAGAAATGCTGCAGACATCATCCTTGAAGGACTCGCGAAACATGAACATAGAAAGTATGACTCGGCAGGCATCGCTGTTATAAATGATGAAGAAATACGGGAAGTGCGTGCTATAGGGAAACTTTCACAGCTAGAGAAAAAAGTTGAACAAGAGTCAATTGCAGGGAACTTCGGTATAGGGCACACAAGATATGCTACACATGGCGCAATTACAGAAAACAACGCACACCCTCATATAAGTAGCGATAAAAGGGTCGTCCTGGTACACAACGGAATTATAGACAATGCCAACGAAATAAGAATAGAACTTGAATCAAAGGGAATAAAATTCCATACAGAAACTGACACAGAATCGGCCGTACAATATCTGGCATATGTGTATAAAAATGACCCAAAAGAAGCAATAGTTAAGCTAACAAAGCGTATAAACGGGTCGTTTGCTCTTGTCATAATGTTTTACGACAGGAAAGATGAGATTTGGGTTGCACGTAAAGGGTCCTCTCTCGTTGTTGGACATACTGGCAAAGAGGGGTTTTGTGCATCAGACCCAACAGCACTCCTTGATTTTTCTCAAGACGTTTGGTTTATGGATGATGAGGAGATGGCGATGATTAATAAAAAAAGCTGTATTTTTTATGATTTCGATGGTGCTGAACACCCAAAAGACAGCATGCATCTTGATTGGAATGCTACCATGGCGAATAAAGGAACTTTTGCTCACTACATGTTAAAAGAGATACACGAACAGCCTAATGTAATGGCTCAGACATTGTTAGGACGCATTAAAGAGGGAAGAGTTGACCTTAGTGGCGAGCTTGATTGGTCTCCGGAGCTCGCGAAGAGTTGGAGAAGGATCCATTTCGTTGCCTGTGGTACATCTCATTATGCCACGGTTACAGCAGCACAAATTATGGAAACGTTTGGAACTTTTGATATAAGAACTGAGATTGCTTCTGAGTACAGCTACAGGAACTTGCCAAATGGACCTGATACTCTCGCAATTTTTGTATCTCAGTCGGGCGAAACGGCGGACACACTACAAGCAGCCCGTGTTGCAAAGTCAAAAGGAGCAAAATGCCTGGTCATTACAAACGTAAGAGACTCTACAATTCATCGTGAAGTTGGAGAGTGTTTGATAACTCCGGCTGGACCTGAAATAGGAGTAGCCGCCACAAAAACATATACAACTCAACTTACTATGCTTGTTTTGCTAGGTATGTATTTGGCAAAACTGAGAGGCAATTTAGCCGAGGCGACAGAAAATCGCCTAGTAAAAGCTTTGGTAAAAATGCCGGGCAAGCTGGCGGAACTTTTAGAACAGAAAGAAAATATAGAAAACATCGCTCGCAACTTTACTAAAGTAAAGGGAGTTTTCTTTATGGGCAGAGCCCTCGCCTATCCTTCCGCTTTAGAGGGAGCTTTAAAACTAAAAGAGATATCATATATCCTAGCAGAAGCGTATCCGGCAGGAGAGATGAAACACGGCCCGATTGCCCTGCTTGATAAAGACATTCCTATAGTTGCACTTGTTCCGAAAAATATACTTTGGGAAAGAACTATTTCAAACATAAAAGAATATATGGCAAAGCAATCTCCAATTATTGCAATCGCAACCGTAGGAGACAATGAAATCTCAAATTATTCAAAAAATATTATTTATACACCTGAAACTGAGCCGGAACTCTTTGCTTTTATTGCAACGATCCCTCTCCAGCTCTTCGCTTACTATATGGCAAATCAGCGAGGTTGCGATATAGACATGCCTAGAAATTTAGTCAAGGCGGTTATTGACTAACCTATTACAATATGCTTTATTATAGCACAATTGTTATAAATTAAAAGGTGTGTCTAAAAAAGACGCACCTTTTAATTTATATTTCTTTCAGTCCTCTGTTTTTGTTAAAGCTTTAAAGCAAGCTTATCCCACTCTTCATAATTTTCTTTAATGGACTCCTCCAACTCTCCCAGCTCTATCATTAATTCTTGCACTCTCTTTGAATTTGATAGAACTTCTGCATCACAGAGCATTGCTGATATTTCTTCTTTACGCGATTCATCTTCGGCTATTTGATTTTCCAATGGTTCTAGCTTCTCCAAAATTTTTTTATTCTCACGATAAAGACGATTGCGGGCTTCCGCTTCAATTCGTTTTTGTTCTTTTGTCTTTTCTGAAACGCTTTCGGTTTTTTTCTCGATATTTTTAATATTTATATCTTTTATCTGCTTTTCACGTTTTTCAATAAACTCAGAATAGTTTCCCGAATAATCAAAAAGATGCCCATCTCGAATCTCTAGAACTCGGTCAACTAAATTGTCTAGAAACGCCCTGTCATGAGAAACGATTAATATCGTTCCGCCATAATCAAGCAAAGCTTTTTGAAAAAGTTCTTTTGTCTCAAAATCAAGATGGTTTGTAGGCTCGTCAAGGATAAGCAAGTTTGATTTGGATAAAAGTATTTTGGCTAAAGTCACTCTTGATTTTTCTCCACCAGAAAGAACTGAAATATTTTTGTTTATGTCATCTCCGGAAAAAAGAAACGTTCCCAATAAATTACGCTTCTCTCCTTCAAGAAGACTTGTGTCACAACTGTTTAATTCCTGCAAAATTGTGTGATTATAATTTAGGTTCTGGGCACTTTCCTGCGAGAAAAAAGCTTTCTTTACCTTATGGCCAAGCGTAACTTCCCCCTCGGTAGGTGGCTCAGACTGATTCAAAATCCTTAAAAGAGTAGACTTCCCGGCACCATTCACGCCAACTAGCGCCACTCGTTCTCCCCTCTGGATCGTAAAATCTACCCCCTCAAAAACCTCATTGGTTTCATATGTTTTCGAGAGAGCTTGCGCCTTTAAAACGTCGAGCCCACTTCTTGGTGCCTCCGGAAATTTAAATTTGATACTTTTTAGTGGTTTTACAATTTCTTTTACTTCCATTTTTTCCAGCTGTTTTATTCTGCTTTGAACTTGTGCTGCCTTAGAGGATTTATATCTAAAACGTTCTACAAAACGCTGAGTTTCTTCTATTTTTTCTCTTTGCTGTGTAAATTCTTCATTTATTTTTTTAATGCGCTCATTACGTTCTATAAGATATTTTTCATAGCTGCATGAATAAATATTTATTTTGCCAAAAGAGAGCTCTGCTACTGAGGTTACCATTTTTTCTAAAAATCTTCTGTCATGAGAGACAGCTATAACAGTGCCTTTAAAATCTCTCAGCCAGCTTTCCAACCACTCCATACTCTCGGTATCAAGATGGTTTGTCGGTTCATCCAACAGAAGGATGTCGGGTGAGCAAAGCAGTAAAGAGGCCAAAGCAATCCTCATTTTCCACCCGCCTGAAAACTCAGCCGTCATTCTTTCAAGATCCTTTTCCGGGTGAAATCCTAACCCTTTGAGTATCTGTATTGCTTTTATTTCAAAATTAAAGCCCTCTTTTGCCTCAAATTTCTTTTGCAGATGCTCATGCCTTGATAAAGTTTTTTCCAGAAGTTTTGAGTCTTCGCTCAATAAAGAAAGCTCTCGCTCTACCGCACGAAGTTTTTTGTCTAGCAGGTCTAGACCGGCACGTTTTTTAAGGTAGTTTATGAGAGGTATGTTTTCAATTTCGATCAAATCTTGGGGAAGATAGCCAACTGTTTGGTTTTTGGGCATAAAGACACTTCCGTCAGTCGGCTCTTGCTCCCCGGCAATTAAGCGCAATATCGTTGTTTTTCCTGCACCATTATCACCTACGAGGCCAATTCGACTTTTTGGTGTTATAAACCAATCTATATTTTTTAATACTTCTTGCTCTCCAAAATTTATTGAAAGCCCTCTTATGTCTATCAGTTTAGATTCCTCCAACCACTCTTTTAAAATAAAATAAGACAAGCCCTGTCGCGAGCAATTATTGCTCTTTCAAGGCTTGCTATATTTTCAATGTCCCGTTTACGTTTTACATAGACTATAAGGCCATCTTTTTCATCTGAAGAACGTCTGCTGGGTAGTTAAGATTAAAAAATGATTTCTCTACATTTCCATGCAGCTTCAACAGCTCTTCTTTTATTAGGAAAAGATTTATGTCTCTATAAAAAAACTTGATTTTCTTCTGTCTGTTACTTATAGATTTTTTTATAGAGGGGAGAGAACTCTTAGAATAGAATGCGTGAAGTGGCTCTATATATCCGCTGCGCTCTGCGGCAATTACGTCTACTCCTTCAGCACGAAAGGAAGACATAAAAAACACCAGATTTTTCTGTACAGAAGGCATGTCGCACCCCACGAGAAAGCCCCAATTCTGCGACATCTTTTCTAGACCACTTCTTAATCCCTCTAAAGGGCCGATTGCTATTCTCTCATCTTCTACCACTTGAACAGCGTGTTCAAACAGTAATGAACCCAGTTTCTCCGTTACCGGCTCTTTTTCTCCGCGAGCTACAAGAAGAAGGGTTTCCTTAAAAATTGGAGCCAGTTCACACATTATCTGTTCTATGAGGGGAGCACCATCTATTTCTAAATAGAGCTTATTCCCACCCATGCGAACACCCTTCCCCCCACCGAGAAGCAGAAGAGTTGCGTCAATCTGGTGTTGATCTAAAACATTGCTTTTCATTTTCTTTCTTTTAGTTCTTTCGAAAGTGACATGTAATAAAGAATCCCAACGAAGAAAGCACCGCCTATTATATTACCAATTGTTACAGGCAAAATGTTATTCATAAAGCCAGCCATCGAAAGGGTTTCCAATTCAGCATGAGACAGCTGAGACATTCCCACTGCCAAAACATCTGTTTTTACGAACATACCTAAGCTGATAAAAAACATATTTGCTATACAGTGCTCAAATCCCATTGCTACAAAAGCAGAGATAGGCATCAAGCAGCAAATAAATTTATTTATTACGTCTTTCGCAGAAAAACCCATCCATATTGCCAAGACCAACAACCAATTACAAAGGATGCCGCGGAAAAGTGCTTCAACAAAAGGAAGATTTACTTTGGTTACAGCAATATTCAATATATTTACAGATATTAAATTTCTTGCAAGGCCACTTTTATATACGAAAAAAGCAAGAAGCAGAGCTCCTAAAAAATTAGCAAAATAGACGACAAGCCAGTTCTTTAATAGCTTAGAGAGCGGAACTTCTCGAGTTAAGATTCCTAATGGCATAAGGCAATTGCCTGTAAATAATTCGGCACCGCAGACGGAAACTAATAAAAGGCCGATAGAGAAAACTACTCCTCCAAAAAGCTTTGAAAGGCCCATACCCACAAACTGTGAAGCATCTTGAGTGACAACTATCATAAAATAGGAACCAAAAGCAATGTGTGCTCCTCCAAAAAAACCCAGAATCAACATACTTTTAAAACTTAAATTTGCCTTGTAACTTGCTGTACTAGACGCACTTTTTGCTGTTTCTATTGGCGATTTTAAACTCAAAACAGTCTCCCCTTTAAATTAAATTTTTGATAGCTTTACGGCACTTATTTTAAACCCAGGAGTTTCGGAATCAGTATCCCAAACAGCTGCCGTCAAAAGATTAGCAGCTGCCTCTGCAAAATGAAATGGTAAAAATAACATCCCTTGAGAGACCAAATCTGTAACTTTAGCTTTGCCTGTTACGACACCCCTACGAGATTCAACCGTAATGCTGTCACCGTCCTCTACATGAAGTGTGTGTGCGTCTTCCGGGTTTATTTCAATATATAGCTCTTTTATGTATTTGCCCGTTGCAGCCCTGCGGGTCATAGAACCGGAGTGATAATGGAACAGGCTACGTCCGGTTGTGGCTATAAATGGATATTCCTCATCAGGCCATTCGTGAGGGGGAGTCCAATCACAAGGAGAAAAAGTCGCTTTTCCATTCTCTCTTCCGAAACGCTGTGTATGCAATATCGGAGTTCCTTTATGCTCCTCATCAAAACAGGGCCACTGCAAGTAGCCTTGATCAAGCCGGTCGTAATTCATTCCCGCATAAGTGGGAGTAAAGCGCCTTATATCGTTAAACACATCTTCAGCAGAATTAAACTGCCAATCATGCCCAAAACGTTTCGCCAGTTCCACAAAGATTTTCCAATCATCAAGGCTCTCTCCAGGAGATTCGGAGGCTTTTCTTAAGAGCTGTACAGCTCTTATGGTATTCGTAATTGTACCGTCTTTTTCAGGCCAACATGACGCCGGAAGCACAACATCTGCTTTTTCTGCTGTAGGAGTAAGAAAAATATCTTCAACAACAAGAAAGTCCAAATTATCTAAAGCTTCTGACACGTGATTCGTGTCCGCATCTGTTACCATTGGATTCTCTCCCACTATATAAAGAGCTTTAATATCTCCCTTGCTTGCCGCGTCAATCATTCTGGCAACCGAAAGACCGGGGACTCCGTTATCTGGAATCTCACAACCCCATAATTTTTTTACCATTTCTGCAGCTTTAGTCGTTCCAACGTTAAGATATCCTGGAAGAGTTGCCGGAAGTGCTCCCATATCACAGGCACCCTGTACATTATTTTGGCCGCGTAACGGGTTGACTCCTGTGCCGGGACGACCGACCATGCCACACAACAGAGCCAAATTTGCCAGAGTTCTTACATTATTTGTTCCGGTGGTATGTTGTGTTATTCCCATTGTGTAAAAAATTGCGGAGTTTTCTGCTTTTGCATACAAGCGAGCTGCTTCGCGAACTGTCTCAGCAGAGATCCCCGTTGTTTTTGCCATTTTTTCCGGATTATATTCCCCAACTATTTTTTTCAGCTCTTCAAAATTTTCTACTCGTTCTGCAATGAATTCTTTGTCATAAAGATTTTCTTCCAAAATGACATTCATCATAGAGTTTATAAGAGCTACGTCTGAACCGCTTTTGTGTCTTATGGAAACAGCCGCATATTTATGCAGTTCAATTTTACGTGGGTCGCATACTATAAGTTTCCCTCCGTTTTGTATACGCTCTTTTATCATTGAACCTATAACAGGATGAGCCTCTGTTGTATTTGAACCGATTACAAGAATTGTGTCTGCTGATTTTATTGACTCCAAATCATTTGTCATTGCTCCACTTCCTAGGGTCTCACCGAGACCCGCAACAGTAGCAGAGTGTCAGAGGTGGGCACAGTGATCAACATTGTTTGTGCCCATTACCTCCCTTGCGAACCTTTGAATTATATAATTATCTTCATTTGTGCAGCGAGCTGACGAGAAAAACCCTGCCTTTCCTTTATTCCTTTTTAGCCCTTCCACTACTTTATCAAGCGCTTCATCCCAAGTTGCAGGATAAAACTCCCCATCTCTCTTTATTAAGGGATGTGTTAAACGCTCAGGACTGTTTACAAACTCCCAAGCAAAACTTCCCTTTACGCAGGTGCGACCTTTATTTATAGAGTTCATATTTTTATGGTCTGAAGTTACATTCGCAATTTTTCCCGTTCTTTTGTTTACTTGAACTAACAGCTCGCAGCCTACACCACAATATGGACAGATAGTCCTCGTTGTCTCTAGCTCCCAGAATTGCCCCTTGCCCAATGCCGGTTTTTCATAAAGCGCACCTACAGGACAAACAGACACACACTGTCCGCAAAATGTACAGCCTGCCTCTTCAAGCTCAAGCCCTTCACCTTGGCGTGCTAAAGTTGCAATGCCTCTGTTTTGAAAATCAAGGACATGATAGCGTGCATGTTGAGCACAAACACGGACACATCTGCCGCAGAGAATACATTTATTAAGGTCTCTTATATAAAAGGGATTTTCATCTTCTATCGAAAGTCTTTCTATCGTTCTACTTTCATCCTTGTAAGAACTTTTTTCTACTCCTAGCTCATAAGCTATTGTTTGCAGCTCACAATTTCCGTTGCTTGCACAGCTGAAGCATTCAAGAGGATGTCGAATCAGTAAAAGCTCAATTACCGATTTACGAACCGCAAGAACCTTTGCGCTGTTTGTTTGAATTACCATATTTTCCGTAATAGGAGTAGAACAAGCTGTATGAAGTTTTGGGCTGCCTTCAACCTCCACCAAACAGATGCGACAGGCTCCTACAATATCAAGAGCCGGATGTTCGCAGAGAGTGGGAATATATATCCCTGCTTCTCGTGCGGCCTGAAGTATCGTCATTCCGGGAGAGAAGTCAACCGTTTTACCGTTTATCACTGCTTTTGGCATTTACAGCGCCTCCGTTTTTAGTAGTAAAATTGAAAATTTAATAAGCTGCTTTTTGTACAACATATAGTTTAGCGGAATACTGTTAAATATCCAGCTTATTATAAATTTTAATTGTATAGAGGTTTTCTGATTTTTCTGATATAATAACACGCGTGTAAAAGTTGGGCAAAATCACTATCCATATTTTTACTTTGTTTTGTTTTTATAAAACTTTGTGCTTTTTTTCGCAAACTTTTATTTAAAATAAAATTACATTTAAATCAGAATAAGGGGGTACTTTTTATGGAGAGGTCATCGGAAAAGTCGTGGGATCTTTTAGATCAGCTCCTCGACAAATATCGCGGCGTAAAAGGCTGCGTAATTCCAGTGCTCCAGCAGGCACAAAATATATTCGGATATCTTCCGAAAGATGTACTGCTTAAGATAAGTGAAGAAATCGACGTCCCTATAAGCCAAATTTACGGGGTTGTAACTTTTTATTCTCAATTCCATCTTGAACCTCGCGGCAAGTATATAATTCGCTGCTGCTTGGGAACTGCCTGCCATGTCCGCGGAGCAGCTCTTGTCTTCGATGAAATAAAAAAGAGACTTGGACTTAAGGATGGCGAAGTTACTACGCCTGATTTGAAATTTACACTTGAGTCAGTCGCCTGCATCGGAGCTTGTGGACTGGCACCCTGCATTATGATTAACGATGAAACACATGGAAGGCTCTCTCCGGAAAAAGTTGGCGAGATATTAGATGCAGTTTAATGTTGCCAAACAAAAATAAATTAGGAGGATTCTCTTATGCAAATTAAAAATCTTGATGACCTACAAAAAATAAAAGCTGACTCATTGAAACACACAAAAGCGAAGAGAGACAGCATAACTCAGATTATTATCGGCATGGGAACTTGCGGTATCGCCGCAGGAGCGCGTAATGTCATGAATGCCGCTATAGCTGAAATCGAAAAACGCAATCTTTCTGACATTGAGGTCCTACAAACAGGGTGCAACGGCATGTGTCAGAAGGAACCTCTTCTTGACGTGGCACGCCCAGGTGAAGATAGAGTCACATATGGGCCAGTCATGCCAACAGATGTTTCACGTATAATCACAGAACACATCGTGAATGGAAATATTGTTGAGGATCTTGTAATAGCCAAGATTCCCAGCAAAGCTTAGGCTTAGAGGGAGGAATTTAGATGGCTCTCAATGAACCAATAAAAATATCAGAAGTTCCTAATTATGAAGAAATCCCCTTTTATAGCAAACAGAAACGGCTTGTACTCAAAAACTGCGGAACAATTGACCCGAACTCATTTGAAGAATACGTAGGAGCTGACGGATATGAAGGACTGCTCAAGGTTCTTCTAACAATGACTCCTGAACAAGTTGTCGAAGAGCTTAAAAAAACAGGTCTGCGCGGCAGAGGTGGCGGAGGTTTTTCCACAGGCTTAAAATGGGAATTCTGCCAAAAAGCTCCCGGAGACAAAAAATATATTATATGCAACGCTGATGAAGGTGATCCCGGCGCATTCATGGACCGATCTCTTCTCGAAGGCGACCCTCACTCACTACTTGAAGGTATGGCAATCGGAGCATATGCAATTGGAGCTGACGAGGGATACATCTACTGTCGCGCTGAATATCCTCTGGCTATTGCGAGATTGAATCAAGCAATAGAACAGGCTGAAAAGGCCGGATTACTTGGCGATAATATATTGGGCACAGGATTTAATTTTCACCTACATATAAAAGAGGGAGCAGGCGCTTTCGTTTGCGGAGAAGAAACTGCTCTCATGGCTTCAATTGAAGGTAAAAGAGGTATGCCCCGCCCTCGCCCTCCGTTCCCTGCAGAAAGAGGACTCTGGGGAAAACCCTCAAACATAAACAACGTTGAAACGTTTGCGAATATACCATATATATTCCGTGTCGGAGCTGAAGAATATACTAAGCTCGGTACCGAGAAATCCAAGGGCACAAAAGTATTCGCCCTTACAGGAAAAATAAATAACACGGGTCTTGCCGAAGTGCCAATGGGCATATCAATGCGTGAAATTATATTTGATATCGGAGGAGGCATTTTGGATGGCAAGAAGTTTAAGGCTGTTCAAATAGGAGGCCCTTCCGGAGGCTGTATTCCTGAGCACTTATTAGATACTCCGGTTGACTATGACTCTTTGATAGCTGCAGGGGCCATGATGGGTTCAGGCGGACTTGTCGTCATGGACGAAGACACATGTATGGTCGACGTAGCAAAATTCTTTTTGGATTTCACTCAGTCAGAATCGTGCGGGAAATGCACTCCCTGTCGTGAAGGCACCAAACGCATGCTAGAAATGCTGATTGATATAACAGAAGGAAGAGGCAAAGAGGGAGATATAGAAAAACTTGAAACTCTTGCAAGTTCAATAAGCGCGGGATCCCTTTGCGCACTAGGACAGACTGCGCCAAACCCCATTCTCTCCACCCTTCAATATTTTAGAGATGAGTATGAAGCCCACATCAAAGAGAAAAGATGTCCGGCGGGTGTTTGTAAAGAACTTATTGGATATTTTATAACCGAAACATGTAGAGGCTGCGGCCTGTGTAAGAAAGTTTGCCCAACCGATGCTATTTCCGGAGAAATTAAAGGACTACACCTCATAGATCAGGAGAAATGCATAAAATGTGGTGCTTGTATGGAAAAATGTCCTTTCGAATCTATCATTCGCAAATAATTCGGTGGGAAGGAGAGAGAATTTATGGATTTTGTTAACGTTACTATCGATGGGGTATCAGTCTCTGTCCCCAGTACATACACTGTAATTGAAGCGGCTGCAAAAGCTGGCATCCGTATTCCACAGCTCTGTTATCATCCCGAACTGACAACATTTGGCGCATGTAGAGTCTGTCTAGTTGAAATAGAAGGATCAAGATCGCTTGGCGCTGCATGTGTTTACCCAGTAGCAGATAAAATGGTTGTTCACACAAATACTCCAAAGGTTCGTGCAACTCGTAAAACTGTTGTTGAACTCTTGCTTGCAAATCACCCACAAGATTGTCTTAAATGCCAGTTAAACAAAAACTGTGAACTTCAGACCATTGCCGCTGACCTTGGCATACGTGAAATTCCATATCAGGGCGAAATGCGCAACGCAAAAATGGATATATCAAATGCAGCTCTCGTCCGAGAGCCAAACAAATGTATCTTATGTGGACGCTGTGCCAGAATTTGTAGTGAATATCAGGGTCTTGACGTATATGCTTATGTAAACAGAGGATTTAAAACTCTAGTCGAACCTGCGTTCGGCCTTGATCTAGGCGATGTCACATGCACCTTGTGCGGACAGTGCTCAACTGTATGTCCCACAGCTTCCATAGTAGAAAAGGATGACACAGAAAAGGTCTTTAGCGCTTTGGGAGACAAAAATAAATATACGATAGTTCAAACTGCACCTTCCGTTCGAGTGGCACTAGGAGAGGCTCTGGGACTTCCGGCAGGAGAAATAGTTACAGGGAAAATGGTCGCCGCACTGCGTCGTCTTGGTTTCGATAAAGTTTTTGACACTGACTTTAGTGCGGACCTTACAATAATGGAAGAGGGACATGAGTTCCTTCATCGCGTGCAAAACGGCGGGGTTCTGCCAATGATTACCTCTTGTTCTCCAGGATGGATAAACTTTATTGAAATGAAATACCCCGATTTATTGCCCCATCTTTCCTCTGCTAAATCACCTCAGGGAATGTTTGGTGCTATCACAAAAACTTTCTGGCCCGAAACGCAAAATGTTCCTTTGGAAAATATTTATAGCGTTTCTGTTATGCCTTGTACAGCTAAAAAAGCGGAGTGCTTACGACCACAACTTCAAAGCAACCCCGGCGTTCCTGATGTGGATGCCGTAATAACAACACGAGAACTCGCCAGAATGATTAAAAGTGCCGGGATAGATTTTAAAAACCTTCCCGAAGAAGATTATGATAATCCTCTTGGAGAATCATCCGGAGCAGGAGTAATCTTTGGTGTAACAGGAGGAGTAATGGAGGCAGCCCTGCGAACCGTTTATGCTGTATTAAACGAAGGCAAAGATATTCCCGGAATTATATATGCTCCTGTTCGCGGTATGGATGGAATAAAAGAAGCAACTATAGATGTTCCCATTGATGGGAAAAATGTGACGGTGAAACTTGCAGTAGCTCATACTTTGAAAAAAGCACGTGTATTGATGGATAAAGTACGCGCAGGAACTGCAGATTATCATTTCATAGAGGTTATGGCTTGTCCTGGAGGTTGTATTGGCGGCGGCGGACAGCCTGTCCCTGTCAATAAAGATATAAGAGCTGCTCGCACAGCAGCTATATACAGAGAGGATGAAGGGAAAACCCTTCGCCAGTCACATAAGAATCCTGACATAATTGCTCTTTATGATAAGTGGTTAGGCAAGCCCTTAGGCGAGAAAGCGCATAAATATCTCCATACTCACTACGAAGAACAGAAAAAACAGGCATAGCCCCTATCTTTAAAGATTAATTAGAACCTTAAAAACAATAAAAAAAGCAGGAACTATATAGTTCCTGCTTTTTATTATTAGAAATTGTCCTTTTACTACTTAATTTCGACAGTAGCTCCGGCTTCTTCAACCTTTTTCTTAATCTCTTCTGCTTCTTCTTTCGCGACAGCCTCTTTGATGGGCTTAGGTGCTCCGTCAACAAGTTCTTTCGCTTCTTTGAGGCCGAGACCTGTAATTTCACGAATGACCTTTATGACAGCGATTTTGTTTGAACCAAAGGATGCAAGAATTACGTTAAACTCTGTCTGCTCATCATCTGCTGCTGCGCCTGCTGCTGCACCTGCGACAGGAGCTGCCATCATCATTGCGGGTGCTGCTGCAGAAACACCAAATTTCTCTTCCAACTCTTTTACAAGTTCTGCGAGTTCAAGTACTGTTAATTCTTCGATTGCTGCTATAATATCAAGTTTCTTTGTCATAATTTTTATCCTCCTAAGGACTGTAATTTTTATTTTTTATGCTGCTTCTACTAAAACTAAGCTACTGCTTCTTTTTCCTTCTTTTCTTTGATCTGTCCTAGGCAAGTGACAAAGTCTCTTGTCGGAGCAGAAAGAACGTTGACAAGTCCCTGAATCGGGCTTGCAATTGCACGTACTGTTTGAGCAAGAAGAACCTCTTTTGAAGGCAGATCTGCCAAAGCAAAGACCTGATCTTGATTAAGAATCTGTCCATCAAGAATCGCGCCTTTTACAACAAATGCTGCGTTTCCTTTTGTTTTTGAGAAATCTCGGATTGATTTTGCCACTGCTGCAACGTCACCATAAGAGAAAACGTATCCATTCGGACCGAAATCTAGCTCAGGAGCTTGTGGAATCTCACATTCTGTTAAAGCTATGCGCATAAATGTGTTTTTACAAACTTTCATTTCTCCCCCAGCTTGATTTATCTGGCGGCGACACTCGCTTATCTGTTTAACTGTAAGTCCACGATATTCAGTAATAAAAATTCCGTTGCTCTTTTTTACAAGTTCAACTAATTGATCAATCTTTTTACGTTTCGCTACTGTTGGCATCTTGAAATTCACCTCCTATGTTTGAATTTTTCGGATGCCATAAAAAATGACCTCCGTAGACCAAGGGCGTCCGGAAGCCATAAAACGAGCAATGCCATGCGTTAATGGTTAGTCTTCGCAGACCTCGGCAGGAAATTAAGTGCTGTGCACACCTGCTGTCTTGAGTCTTTGCCCGGACATTATATAACAAAGTTAAAATTTTGTATAGTATTTTTAATTGTTGATATCTCTGCTATTAACAGATAAAATAATACAACTAAAGTTGATTAGGGGGCGAAAAATTGAAAAAACTTTTGATTTCTTTGTTCATAATATTTATTTTTACACAATCTGCATTCGCTGCTGCGAAGGCAGAGATATATAAAAACAAAAGCTATGCTTTTTCAGAAATAAAAACCGCTATGTTTACTCCTATTCAATTTGAAGCTTCTGTCCCGACTACAGAAGCTTTTTTTAACGAAAAAGTATCGCAAAAATGGAAAGAGTTTATTACATCTTCTCAAGATAAGTTCCCATTCTTAATAAAAAGCCACGAAGATGTTATCGAGCGAAACAATTTTGTAAAAGGTGTGACAGAACCGGAGACACTTTCTTCAGAAGGCATTTTAGAAAAAGCGCTTTCCCTTTCTGATCAGTATGTGGATGCGATATTAAGCGCCACTATTGTACAGTGCAACTACAATACGATTCATCATCCACAAGAAATTGTCTGGAAGACAAGAAATGAGCGACGCAAAGTAAAAATAAAGGGAGAGTGGGAGGAAGTTATTTTCCCTGTAAATTATCAAGAGATAAAACCGGCTTGGGATGAGACTTTCGCCAATGCCTCACTAAAAATTGAATTGAGAGATTCAAAGACAAACGAATTAATTTACGGCATTTCAACTGTCGCAAAAACAGGAGCAGCACTGTTTTCTTCAGTTCCTTCTCTTACTGATGAAGTGTGTAACGTTTTAGAATACTCGGTAAAAAGGATAAACCTAAAGTGAATAATAAAATAATCGATGCACATGTCCATATATATCCCTCTGAGTTCGAAGAGGATTGGGACTTAATAGCCAAACGTGAACCTTGGTTCGATAGACTGACAAAATCTAAAGTTCACAAATGGGGTACAGCCGAAGATCTTATTGAGTCAATGGACAAAAACAACATAGCCGCTTCATTTGTGACAGGGTTCGCTTTTAAGGACCAGGGCTTATGCCGAATATCGAATGATTATATTCTAAGTGCAGCGAAACGCTTTCCAGACAGAATAAAAGCACTTTCTGTAGTATCACCAAATGAACCTGGAGCTTCGGATGAAATAGCAAGATGTGCTGCGGAAGGTGCGATTGGCATAGGAGAAATTTTTCCAGACGGACAAAGTTTTGATATAACAGACAATCGTGAAACTTGGCGTTTAGTAAATTCCTGTAGAGAACATGACCTTTTCCTTATGATTCATACGGCAGAACAAGCGGGACATGACTATGAGGGCAAAGGGAAAGTGGGGGCTAACGAAGCCGCCAAGTTTTGCTGCAATCATCCAGGGATTAAAGTTATCTTTGCACACTTTGGCGGAGGCCTCTGGGCTTATGAAGGCATGCCGGAGATGAAACTTATCTTGTCAAACACATATTATGACACAGCGGCCATGCCTTGGCTTTACAGTGAAAAGGTTCTGGATTCCATCTTTGCTTTGGGCATTGGACACAAAATTCTTTTTGGTTCTGATTGGCCAATTTTGGATTTTCCTAGATATGAGCAACTGTTAAACTTAACGAAGTTAAAAGACGAAGAAAAATTAATGCTGCTTTATAAAAACGCAGCAGCACTATGTAACGAGATATCATAATTTTGTTATAATCTGTCTGAGTGTTTAATTATAACAAGACCGCCTCAATCCTACATCGAGGCGGTCTTGTTATAATTACGAAGAAAGAGAAAATAGTGAGCGATAATTAGGATAGAATTGATTATCTGCCGAGAGATAAATTTCTATTGAATCCGCCATTTTCCTTATCTCTTCCATCAAGGGAACCACCTCTGATACAATGCCAAGTGCATGCTCATGCACATCTTTTTCTGATAGCTTTTCTTTTAAATCAACAAGCTCCTGTGTTTTTTCTATTAGAAAAACCTTCGCTTCTGCAAGCTTTGTTATATGTGCGCTCCATTTTTCCATGTTTTCAATTTTTTGTCCGACCAACATGTCATAAGAACTTTTTTCAAGAAGAAGCTGTTTTGATATGCTTGGCAATACCCCTTCCCAAATCATATCCCTTAGTATAAACATTTCTACTTCGTTGCTTTTTACGAAAGCCTCTTTTCTTATTGTGTGAAATGCTTCCATTTCTCTTCTTTTAAAAACAGAAATATTCTCCAGCATATCAAGGGTTTTGGGTTCTACAAAAAGATCTATGCCTTCAGGTATGGTTTTACCCTTAACTATGCCTCGTTTTTGGGCTTCTTCTTTCCAGTCATTTTTATAAGAATCTCCCTCATAACGAATCTTTCTACTCTTTATTGAAAGCTCCCTTATTACAGAAACTGCTGCTGTAATCGGCTCTTCTCCATTATTTATCCTTTTTTCAAGAAGTGTCATAAACTCTTCTAGCCCTGCAGCCCATACCGATAGTAATGCTGTCACCGGAACGGACATTGCTTGTGAAGCTCCGGGTGCACGAAATTCAAATTTATCTCCCGTAAAGGCAAGGGGGCTGGTTCTATTGCGGTCACTGTCAAATGCCAAAATTTCAGGTAATTTAGGCAGTCCAAGATCAATCTTGTTTTTTGCAGGCAAGTCTTCGCTTTGTCCTTCACTTTCTATTGCATTTATAATTTTATCAACCGTCTCGCCCAAATAAACACTTATTATAGCTGGAGGCGCTTCAAATCCTCCCAAACGATGCATATTGCCGCTTGTTGAGACAGAGGCCTGTAATAGTCCTGAATATTCTGATACCCCATATACAAATGAAGTAAGAAATGAGAGGAATATAATATTCTTTCTATGGTTTGAAGAGGGCTTAAGCAAATTACGCCCCTCGTTATCCTGTAGAGAAAAATTTACATGCTTCCCAGATCCATTAAGCCCCATAAATGGCTTCTCATGAAACAAAAGACGCAAGTTATGTTGTGGTGCTAGTTTTCGCATTATTTCCATAGTAAGTTGATTTTGGTCGCACGCCTTATTTGCTTCTGAAAAAATAGGGGCAAACTCGAATTGACAGCGCGACGCTTCATTATGTCTAGTTGCTAAATCAACACCCAAACGCGCCAAATCGCGCTGCACGTCCTCCATATAGGCAAGAACTCTTGTAGGAATTGTCCCAAAATAATGATCCTCCTGCTTTTGATCTTTGGGAGGGGGAGACCCTATCAGCGTTCTTCCACAGAAACGAAGATCTATTCTTTTTCTGGCACGCTCTCTATCAAGAAGGAAAAATTCTTGTTCTCCGCCAACTGTGGCTCGAACATAACGGACACCTCTATTTCCAAAAAGTTTAAGCATTTTCAAGGCACGTGTTTCAACCGCCTCTGTCGACCGCAATAAATATGTCTTAAGATCTAGCGGGGTGCCGTCATATGCAATAAATACCGATGGAATACAGAGAGTTCCTCCCTTTGGACTCTTTATTATAAAAGCCGGGCTTGTGGGATCCCATGCACTGTAACCCCGTGCTTCAAATGTGCTTCTTGTTCCTCCGGATGGAAATGATGATGCGTCAGGCTCACTTTGCATTAAATCGCTGCCACAGAAAGATTCCAACGGGAATCCATTGTCATCGGCCGTTACGAAAGCAGTATGCTTTTCTGCGGTAAGCTCCGTAAGAGGGTGAAACCAATGAGCCCAATGACTTGCACCATTGCTAATCGCCCATTCCTTCATTGCCATAGCAACGGTATCAGCTATATTAGAATCAAGCCTCTGCAGTCCTTCCATGGCCGCTTGTATATGATTAAAGGCTTCTTTGGGGAGACTTTCTTTCATAGCTCTCTTGTCAAACACGAGGGATCCGTAAATTTCTCGCATCTTTGGAAATTGCCTTACTTCTCGCAACATAAAACTCTCCCTTCGGGGAAGTATTTTTCTTATTCGTTTCTTATACACCTTTTAGCACAAGAAATCAAGTTTTCTACTGCTTATTTTCTATATTTTTCAATTTATGCAGCCAATTCAATAAAATAAGCGGCTATTATTGCTCTTTATAATGTTAACTCTCTGCAATTCTTTCACTAAATGTGCTTATAATTGTGCTTATGACAAATTAAAGAATATAATGTAGTAAGAATTCTGCGAGCTGTAAAATTAAAATATTTTAGATTAACCAATAAAAGAGGGATCTTGATGAAAAATTCTTTTGTAGGAAGAAATATTATTCGCTTAAACGACTCTTCTGGAAGAGTTATAGTGGAAGACAGTCTTCTGTCAGAGAAAAAGATGGTCCTTGATATTAATAAAGGACCCAAAAAACAAATAGTAATGACAGCTGGCAATGAAGAGTTATGGACCATTGGAAATTTATTAACTCGCGAAATAATTAATGATATGGAAGATATTTTATCTATAGAAATAATGGAATCATCGATTTCAGTAAAAACGTCTAGCAAAAAAAATGATAAAGAAGAGAACAAAATATCAGCAACCTGGACCATTCCCGCTTCGCTGATACAGAATGGCATAAAGTGGATATCTGAGGCGCCTCTTTATAAACAAACGGGGAGTACTCACGTTGCGGCACTGATTTCCATTTCTGGAGAACGCCTTTTTATTGTTGAAGACATTAAGCGTCATAATGCCGTTGATAAAGCTATAGGATGGCTGTTTAAAAATAAGTTTGACCCGGCTTCTGTAATTCTTTTTACTTCCGGACGACTACCGGAAGATATGGTAAGAAAAGCAAAAATCTCTAAACTTCCTTTAGTTGCAAGTATTTCGGCAGCCACAGAACAGGGTGCACTGCTTGCGGAAAGGTCAAACATAACTCTCGTGGGCTTTGTAAGAGAGGGAAGAATGAACATATACTCCCACCCCGAAAGAATTGTTTAATCTTATAAAATAAGACAATAGAAAAGATTTGTTAAGCTACGTCTTGAAAATCAGCACAAACAGCTAATTTTAGTCACATGTTTTTTTATTTGGTATAATAAAGGTTAGATAAAAATCTAATAAAATACAAGGAGGTAATAAAATGGTTATGGTAGGAACCAAGGCTCCAACATTTGTCGCACCGGCATTTCACCAGGGCAAATTTACAAAAGTTGATCTGGCTGACTATGCCGGCAAGTGGGTACTGCTCTGTTTTTACCCAGGCGACTTTACTTTTGTCTGAGGAACTGAAGTTTCAGCAGTTGCTGAAAAATACAATGAATTCGAAAAATTAGGTGTTTCAGTTCTCTCTATTTCCGTAGACTCTCCGTTCGTCCATAAGATTTGGAACGACCAGGAGCTCTCTAAAATGATTGGCAAGGATATACCTTTCCCAATGCTCTCAGACCAAGGCGGTAAAATCGGCACATTGTACGGTGTATACGATGAAGTAGGCGGAACCGAAACACGTGGCCGCTTCATCATAGACCCTGATGGGGTAATTCAAGCATTTGAAGTCCTCACACCACCAGTCGGAAGAAACGTTTCAGAGGCATTGAGACAGATCCAGGCTTATCAGCTCGTTCGCGAGACAAAAGGCGCAGAAGTAACACCAAGCGGCTGGAGACCCGGCAAGAAGACTCTCAAACCGGGTATCGGTCTAGTCGGTAATATCTGGAAAGAGTGGAGCGTAAAAGAAGCATTTGAATAAACAATAAACAAAAGATTCGAAAAAGATTAAGGACAGGCGTAAGCCTGTCCTTTTTTATTGCATAAATTAAAAAGAGGCGGGATATTCGGGTTACGGGAACTAATATGGTCAGTGCCTTTAAACTCTTTTACTTATTCTATTTTGAGCTTGCCTGTAATATTATCCTGATATTTCAAGTAGAGAACTCTTATTTTGTTCTCTTTCAATGGCTCTACAGCTCTTCTATACAGATTGAAGAACACAACATGATATTGCTGTACGGCCATAATTTGTATATATTAGAAGATAACGATTATATAAGAAGCTATGTAATATAAAATCAATTCACATAAAAAAAGGGGCTTCCCAATTGGGAAGCCCCTTAAAAGCTTGTTCTTTATTAACTATTCTGTATCTGCTGCTGTAAGGTCTTTAATGGCCTGTAATGTGTCTACTTTTACACCTAGACCCATTGAAGATGTGACTGTTATTGATTTCACGTATCTGCCTTTTACAGCTGCTGGACGCGCTTTTACGATTGCATCCAAAAGGGCTTTGACGTTTGCCTGCAAGTTCTTTAAGGGGAAGGAAGCCTTTCCAACCGCGTTATGAACAATTGCATTCTTGTCTACACGGAATTCGACGCGTCCGGCCTTAACATCTTTTACTGCGTCTGCAACATCAAATGTAACAGTTCCAGCTTTTGCCGTAGGCATCAAACCTTTGGGGCCAAGCACTTTCCCGAGACGTCCTGCCAATCTCATGATATCCGGAGTGGCAATAACAACATCGAAATCCAACATTCCTTCTGCTATTTCATTAACGAGAGCTTCGCCTCCAACTATATCCGCGCCTGCATCTTTCGCTTCCTGCTGTTTCTCTCCGAGCGCAAGAACGCAAATCCTCTTTACGTTACCTGTGCCGTGTGGAAGAACTATTGTGCTGCGAACTTGCTGGTCCGCGTGACGGGGATCTACTCCGAGACGAACGTGTAGCTCAATACTTTCATCAAACTTTGCTGTGGCACACTCCTGTGCAAGAGCTACCGCCTCGCTAATTGTGTATAGCTTAGCTGGATCAACCTTTTCAAGTAATGCCTTGTAACGTTTTCCTCTTTTTGCCATTTCTTTTTCCTCCTTGTGGTGTTAGCGAAAGCCGATAAGGCTGTCTTCCACTGTTTCTGTGTTATCTTGTGCTGTTTACTATTTTACTACTTCAATACCTACTGATCTCGCCGTTCCTTCAACCATTTTCATTGCCGCTTCAATATCATTTGCGTTGAGATCGGGCATTTTTAGAGTTGCAATTTCCTCTACCTGTTTCTTTGTTATTTTCCCAACTTTGTCCTTGTTAGGAACAGCGGAGCCTTTTGCTTTGCCTGCCGCTTGCTTGATAAGGATACTTGCAGGCGGTGTTTTAAGAATGAATGAAAAGCTGCGGTCTGCATAAACTGTAATTACAACCGGGATAATCATTCCAACTTGATCGGCTGTTTTAGCGTTAAACGCTTTAACAAACTCCATAATATTGATGCCTCTTTGTCCCAATGCCGGTCCTACTGGAGGAGCCGGTGTTGCTTTACCTGCGGGAAGTTGAAGCTTTAGCTCCCCGATTACTTTCTTTGCCATTTTGGGTGTTACCTCCTCGATTTTACTGCTAATGTAAAGGCCCTGCTCGGGCTATTATTCTTTTTTGTTGTATATATTTGTACCTATATAATATTTTAGTTAATTTTAGTTATATTCTTTCAAGTTCTAGATAGTCAGCTTCGACAACCGTTTCTCTTCCAAAAACTGAAAGGCTTATCTTAATTTTTCCTTTATCCTCGTCTATATCGATAACCGGACCAACCTGACCCAAAAAGGGACCAGTATTGACTCGTACTTTTTCACCGACTTTGAAGTTTAATTCAAGCTTTGGCTTTGCCTCTTTACTGAGCTTACTCATTATTTCATCAACTTCTTTAGGTGTGAGGGGAATAGGATGATTTCCCGATCCTACAAAACCTGTTACTCCGGGCGTGTGACGTACGACATACCAAGACTGATCTTCCAAAATCATCTCGACAAGAACATAGCCGGGAAATAATTTACGGCGTGTTTGCCTAGTTTTACCGTCTTTTACAGTTACTTTATCGACCATAGGAACAAGGACACGGAAAATTCTATCATTCATTTCCATGCTTGCAATTCTTTGCTCTAAATTAGCTTGGACCTTATGCTCGTATTCAGAATATGTCTGTACTATGTACCAACAAGGCTTCTGCGAGTTTCCAAATAGTTCGCTCATGACAACAAGAGAACCGTAGTTCCCTTCACCTCCGGGTTACAGTCGAATCTAAAGTTTTTCATATATAACAATTATATTATTCTGGAGAGAACTCCAGTAAGTAATACATCTACCAATCCGAGATACGCTGCTGCAATAAGCGAGACCACGATAACAACTATAGTAGAGTACCACAGTTGCTGTTTTGTTGGCCATGTAACACGCTTGAGTTCAGCTTTTGCCTCACGGAAGTAGTCGAGGACTTTTTTCATTTCCATTAACCCCGACCTCCTTGTTTTCGACTTTTTATTATGTTTCTTAATAAATTACCTAACCAATAAAATTGGCAGGCCTGGAAGGATTCGAACCCTCAACCCCCGCATTTGGAGTGCGGTGCTCTACCAATTCGAGCTACAGACCTGCGTGTAGTGGATATTCTACCCTACTTGCACTCCTTGTGCAAGATATGTAAGTCACAAAATTTACAGTATTTCTTTTTTTCAAGCTTTTTTGTGGCTTTTTTCTTGTTAATAGTCGTCACATAATTGCGACGTTTGCATCCTGTGCATTGAAGCCCGATTATATCTGCCATTTTATTTCACTCCAGATAAAAATAAGATAAATTGTGGAAATTTGGGCGATTATATTCTAATCGCCCAAGTATTCTTTATTTTGTTATTCAACGATTTCCGTAACAACGCCGGCGCCGACTGTACGTCCACCTTCACGTACTGCAAAACGAAGGCCTTCGCGCATTGCTACAGGGACTATAAGTTTGACTTCAAATGTGCTGTTGTCTCCAGGCATTACCATTTCAACGCCTTCGGCAAGTTTAATCTCGCCAGTTACGTCTGTCGTACGGAAGAAGAACTGGGGTTTGTAACCTGTAAAGAACGGTGTGTGACGGCCGCCTTCTTCTTTCTTAAGTACGTAGACTTCGCTCTTGAAGTGTTTGTGCGGTTTGATGCTGCCAGGTTTGGCAAGT